>DMMN01000088.1 GCA_003453835.1 Bacteroidota bacterium
CGCCGAGCGGGGTGCGTTCTTCGCAGAGGAAAGCTACAAGCTGCTCGAGCAGAAGTTCAACCACAACGTCGGCAATCGAATTCCTCTTATTTTCTACAGCTCCCACCTTCACTTCCAGCAAACGAACGTGGCTCCCGGGTTCATCCCCGAAGGGGTCGGAGGTTTCTTCGAGTTTCTCAAGGGACGCGTCGTCATCCCATACCAGGGATCAATGCAGCAGTTTGCGCACGTCATTCGCCATGAGCTGGTACACGTCTTCATGCACAGCAAGATCAACCGGGTGCTCCTGGATCATCGGCAGGCGCAGGATCGCGTGCCGCCGCTCTGGTTCACGGAGGGCCTCGCCGAAGCATGGTCCACCACCTGGGATACGCAAGCGGAGATGGTGATGCGCGATGCCGTGCTCAATAACTACGTCGTCCCTCTGAATGAGATGGATCGGATCTACGGATCCTTTCTCATGTACAAAGAGGGGGAGAATCTGCTTCGCTTCGTCGAGGATCGTTACGGCAATGAAAAGGTGCTTCTCCTGATGGAGAATTTCTGGAAGTCGAACTCCTTCAGCGAAGTCATGAAGGCCACGATTGGCAGAACCTACAAGGAGTTCGACGAAGATTGGCTCTACCATCTCAAAAAGCGCTACTATCCAGTTCTGGGGAAGCAGGACCTGCCCAGCGGCGTCTCGAAGAATATTGTGGATGTCGGCTTCAACTCAAAACCGATCGTCTACACCCACGACGGAAGGCGGGAGGCATACTTCATCGGTAATCATACGGGGTACACCAACATCTATCGAGTAAACCTCGACGAGGAAAAGCCGGAGCCGGAAGTGGTGATCGAAGGTGAGAAGACGGATGAATTTGAAGCCTTCCATGTCTTCCAGAGCAAGCTCGACATCTCCAAAGAAGGGCGATTGGCGTTTGTGACGAAGAGCGGGGAGAACGATGCACTTCACATCTATGACATCCGGGAAGAGAAGCTCGTAGAAACCGTCAAGTTTCGGAATCTCGTCGTCCTCAGCTCGCCGACATGGTCGCCGGACGGGAAACGAGTTGCCTTCGCGTCGGTGGACAAGAGTGGGAACAACGATCTCTATGTTCTCGATCTCCGGACAAGAAACCTGACCCGCCTGACGAACGATATCTACGATGAGCGCGACCCGGCCTGGTCGCCGAACGGACGCACGATTGTCTTCAGCTCGGACCGAAATCCATACGGAAGAAACGGGAAGTACAATCTCTTTCTCTACGACCTTACCACATCGAATATCGAGTATCTTACCGTCGGCAACCAGAGCTACCTCTCGCCGGCTTGGTCCAAGGATGGCAAACGGCTGGCATTCATTTCCGATTTGGATGGAGCGCAGAATGTCTGGCTGATGGAGATGGACGGATCGTCCATGCCGGAACAACACCTCCGGCAACGCTCGATGCGAAAGCTCACGCAGTTCTCGACTGCCGCCTTCGACCCGAGCTGGGGCGAGAACGGCGAACTGATCTTCACTGCGTTCGAGAACTTCAGCTTCCAGATTAAGAAGGTGACGGAGCTCGAAGCGCTTGCCGATTCCACAAACGTCTCGCACACGTTCCGGTATGACGAGATCGGCGAGCAGTGGAGCGCAAGCAAACTCGATGCGCCTTCGGTCGTTGCAGACTTTCGCTATACCGGTGAGTATAAGCTTGATATCGCGCAGAGCCAGATTTCCACGGATCCGATCTTCGGTACTGCGGGCGGAGCAGCGCTCGCCATGAGCGACGTCCTCGGCAACGACCAATATTATTTCCTGATCTACAACACGGCGCAAGCCCGCTCGGAATTCCTGGAGAGCTTCAACATCGCAATCTCCCGCATCTCGCTCGGCAAGCGTGCCAACCACGCCTACGGCATTTTCCATTTCGCCGGCAATCGGTACGACCTCACCGATCCCGATCTCTTCTATTATGAGCGGGCCTTCGGCGGATATTTCGCGCTGAGTTATCCTCTTTCGAAATTCCGTCGAATCGAGTCGAGCGTGACCGTCAGCAATTCGGACAAAGATGTGTTTGTGGATCTGATGCCGCGGAAAGCCCTGCTGGTGTCAACCTCGTTCTCGTTCATCGGCGACAACTCGCTCTGGGGGCCGAGCGGTCCCCTGGACGGAAACAGAATGATGCTGACGCTCGCCTACACCACTGATGTCCGGCACTCGAACGTCAGTTACTACACGGTGATTGCTGACTACCGACACTATTGGCGCCTGACGACACGCAGCGCCCTGGCGTCAAGGGTGAATCTCTGGTACAACGAAGGAAAAGAGGCACGGAGATTCTTTATGGGCGGGAGCTGGGATCTGCGCGGCTGGCCGCGGTGGTCGATTCGAGGACAGAAGCTCTGGTTCACAAGTCACGAGCTGCGCTTTCCGTTCATCGATCAGCTTGGCATTCGCTTTCCGTTCGGCGGGATCACGTTTGGCGCCTTCCGCGGGGCTCTGTTTGCCGATCTCGGAGGAGCATGGGACCACAAGTACACCGATACAAAGGGAAGCGTCGGCGGCGGAGTTCGGCTGAACTTCGCCGGCGCCATCGTCCTCCGTTACGATATCGGCAAGAGGGCTGAGAAAAATCTGGGGAGGTTTCAGGAAGGATTGTTCCATCAGTTCTTCTTCGGCTGGGATTTCTAAACGATGGGAAAGAAGCTCTGTCACATATTGATCGTCGCGTTGTTGCTGTTCGCCGGGTGCGCCGGCATTCGCATTGACCGTTCGCTGCGCCCCTCCGCGTACGATTGGATGATGTACGGCGGCGCACCGACAAGGGTGAACGTGACCCTTTCGCGGATTGAGCCGCCTCTTGAAAGCAAGTGGGAATACAACGCGCTCGGAGGGATCATCGGACAGCCGTTAGTGCGCGACAGCGTGATGATCGTCGCGACGATGCACGGAGAACTTCAGGCTGTCGAACTCGGCACCGGCAAACGAATCGGCTACGTCGTGCTCGAATCGGCCGTTGCCGCAACGCCCGCGTGGGATGGCAAGTACGTGTACGTTCCAAGCGCCCTGGGAACCGAGACGCTTGCTTGTATCGGGGTGGAGCGGGCCGAGCGCAAGTGGACCGCACAACTCGGGTCGATCGAGTCTTCGCCCCTCTTGTTGGGTGATACGCTCTTTGTCGCCTCGATGGACGGGGTTCTGCACTGCGTCGATTCGCGCGACGGAAAGGTACTTTGGAAGTTCGAGACTGCCGTCAAGTCCAAGCGGAAGCCGATTCGCTCATCTCCGGCATCGAACGGCGACGTGATTGTCTTTGGATCGGATGACGGTGGCGTCTATTGTGTCGATCGCGCAGTTGGGAGGCTCCGCTGGAAGCACCAGACATCGGGAAGCATCTTCGCGACGCCGATTGTCCAAGACAACCGGGTTCTTGTCGGTTCCCTGGATGGAAATCTCTACTCACTCGATATTCACACAGGTTCCCCGGCCTGGAAGTACCAGACGGGATCAAGGGTATACGGTTCGGCCGCCGCCGACCGGGAATTGGTCGTCATCGGCTCTGCCGATGGGCGTTTGCACGCGCTGAAGAATACATCGGGCGAGAGAGTATGGACCTTCTCCGCCGGGAGCGTCATCAATAGCGCGCCGCTGATCGCCGGTGACGTTCTCTATTTCGGATCCCTCGACCGGAAACTCTACGCGATTCAAACAAGCTCGGGTAAGGAGCTCTGGCAGCATTCAGCGGAAGGACGCATCAAGGTCTCGCCGGTTCTCTGGGGCAAGACACTTCTTGTCACTTCCGAAGACAAGTTCATTACGGCATATCGATCTCTCCAAAATCAATGAGGGAACTTTCGATCATCGCGCTCCTTCTCTGTTCGCATACCGCCAGTCCGGGTCAGGCGGTGACGGGAGATTCCTTAAGTGGCGCCGCTACGATTCTCAGTGAACCGCCGGGTGCGGAAGTGTTCATCGATTCCGCTTTTGTG
>DMMN01000310.1 GCA_003453835.1 Bacteroidota bacterium
CTGCGTGTGGCACGACGCACAGCTTGCATCGGCGAGTCGAGCCGCGTCGGTGTGGCGCCGAACGAAATCTGTTCGGTTGTGATCCCGCGGGCGAAGCGCCGCCAGGTCGGTATGGCAAGATTCGCACGCATTCGAGACCTTCACATCGTCATGACAAGAGTTGCACGTCGTCATCGTGGGGATGTTCTCCCNNGTCGCTGCTTGTGTGGCAGTACGTGCAGTTCTTATCCAGTTGCTCTTCGTGGCAGGATTGGCAGGTAGCCTTCTTCGCCAGGAGATTGTCCCCCGCCGTTTTGCTCGTCGGAGCTTCGCCGTGGCAATCGAGGCACGCGACGCCGGCATCTTGCGTGTGGAACTTGTGGGAGAACTTGATCGCCTTCGGCTCCTCCGGCACGCCGCCAACCTCTCGCGAAGAAGTGATGACGGTGGAGAACATCACAAGCGTCGCCAGGACAATAAAGAGAAGATAGAGCTGTCGAGGCGAAAGTCGTTTGAACCGGTCAGAGGTTGTCATAGGACTATCAGAAGATATCGAGTCGTTGGCTCAGAAGATAACTGCCGCGAAGGAACAGGCGGACATCATTCTTGTAGATCGTATTTTGAATCCATTGGACCTGCGCATCGAAGGACAACACGCGGAGTGGTCGGTAGACGGCGCCGACCGCCGCGCTGAGTGACGCATCGAGTGTGGAGGCTGATTCGCTGAGCTTATATTTCGCGTAGCTCACCAGTACCGTCGGCGTAATCTGATTATCGAAGAGAGGATAACCGAAGTTCAATGAAGCCGCGCTGAGCTCACCCGCGTATCCGACGTTGCGTGCAAGACTAACGGATCCATGCTTCCCGCTGGCGCCGAGCGTGATCCGTTGAGAATCATCGTCGCCATACGACACCGAGCCATATTTCGCGTACACCTGATAGTTGCTCGAGAGAGCGTATTCAACGCCGAGCTCGTATTCCTTGAGCGTGTTGAAGGTAAACACGGAGAAGATGGAATTGTAGGAGAGACGCGGTTCGCGCTGAATATACTCACCAGTGACGCCGAGCGACGGAAGGATCTTGACGCGGGTGAAGAGTTGCATCCGCGCCGACTTCTCCGTTTCCAGATCGTAGTCGTATCGACCGTACGCCGAAACAATATCGTAGTCGACGCTCGCATCGCCGCTGATCGTCCGCTCCGATGCCGCCATTGGCTTGATCTCAACGACGTATGGATTGAACAATGAATCTCGTCGCAAGGCCATGTAGGGCTCGGACGCAATTTTCCTGTTCATGAAGCTGAGCCCGAGCTGTGCAAACTCAATCGGAGATGCGACAAGTTGACCACCCGTCATGAAGTTGTTCTTCCTGTCGCCGATCATCTCCACCTTCTGGCGAGGTGGTGGCAACGTCCCATAGTAGCCAAGCAACTTTACCTTCGCGTCAAATAACTTCACCGATGCCAGACCGCCATCGATTGTCCCATTGCCCGCTCCCGCAAACACGGCTTGTCGTCCAACGCTCAGACTCAGCACGTCAAAAAGGTTCGCGTACTTAAAGTAGAGGTTGTAGAGACGGTACTGACCTTCATTCTTGAAGGGTCCGCTAAAATCCGTAAATCCCTGAGCGTATGTATGAAAGGAGAGATTCTCTCCCGCGATGGAAAGCTGAACGGACTGATAACCAAAGAGATGATTGGTGGACTGCCCAACCGTATCCTGTCGTTGCCAGGCATAGCCCGAAGAGACGAACCTGGCTTGTAGCGTCTGAGCTGAGAGATTGGCGGCAAAGAGTACTGCCAGTACCGGCAAAACAAGGAGACTTCTCATGGACGTGATTCTCCAAGGGTGTTTGAAAGACATTGCCGCTTCCGCAAATCGTGTGCCGATGTAGTAAATATTATCCACCGCAATTATTGCCGGAAAACACGAAGTTCATAACAACTCCCCCATTGAAGTTTCCCACCGCTGAGAATGATCGGGGATTTCTTTCCTTTTTTCGGAAAGAACTTGAGTCAGTACTCAAGCCGGCTTATTGCCCCTTAAATACGCGAATTACACGAGCGTGTGGAACGACCACAGAACACGGTCATGCTGAATGAGATCATCTCGCGTTCTGTCTGAGCTTCGCGCGCTGAAAAGTCCCTTTTCTCTAAAGTATTTCTCGCTGAGTAGTTGCAGCTTCGGTGGAATCTCTGAACTTCCATTGAGATTGTCAAACCCAGAGACGCAGTGGGCCAATTCTCCAAGACACATCGTAAAAAAAAGACCCGCTCGGGGCGGGTCTGATTGAAGCAAATGGCCTGTTATTCAACTCATCCAGCCTTTGGGACCGGATGTTTGATCTTTCCCCAAGACTCCTTGAAATCAAAGGACTTGTAGGTGGGGCTCTTCTCGTTGTGGCAGGATTTGCAGAACTTCTCAATCGCCGCTTCGTCCTTGAACTCCGTCATGCCCGCAGCAACAGATTTCGCCTTGTCTTTCATGATTGTGAGGTTTTTGTAAGTCGAGCCCGGCCCGTGGCAAGTTTCGCACTGAACGCCGTCCTTCATGTCGAACGACTTATCGACTAGTTTGGCGTCGACTGTCTTGCCAAGCGTGTGGCACTCGAGGCATTCCTTCGCCTCGGCGGGATTCTCGATCCCTTTGGCCTTTGCAGACTCCTTCGCCTTGTCTGACGAAAGAACTTTGAATGCCTCGGCGTGCTTGGACTTCTGCCAGATATCGAGTTGCTTGCCGTTCTTCTCCGTCTTGTGACACATTGAGCACATCTTCACGCCGATGTACTTGTTCTGTGCGATGGCGGTCAGTGGCAAAACAAACAACGCAACCATGAAGACAACCATGATGTTTAGATTCCGCATAGTATCTCTCCTTGTGTGTATTGAAGTAATGAGTACAGTGGTCTTGTCGCCTGCCCACTACTCTTTCTGTTCGATTCTTCGGATGAACAAGAACAACGATACAACCAACACCGTAATGATCAGCGTTGCCAATCCCAGACCGAGCCGTCGGAAGTAGTACTCATCGATCGCATCTCGAGCATCCTTCTCTACGATGGAGGCTGTCGACATCCCCTTCTCGACAACCGGTTGAAATTTCTCCTGACTAAACGCATGAACCATCGTGCGGGATTCCAGTCTGGCCTGCCGCACCTCGCGCAGCTTGAATTTCGCCTCGCCGATCTCCATCCCCTTCTGCTCCGCTTCATCCACAAGCTCCGTGGCGGTCCGCTCAGCCGACTCCAGACTATCGACCTGCCGGCGCATCGTCGATGCCGCATCAAAGCCTTTCGGATATTGTGTATCGGTGTGACAACGGCTGCACACTGCGTCCTTGCTGCCGCCGAGCAATTTCTCGCTTGCGGCAATTATCTCGTGGTTGCCGTGGCACGTCTCGCATTCCGGGAGCTTCCGGTCGTCGAACGCCTTTTTATGAGGACTCGAGGAGAACAGGTCTGCATTTAAGGCGTGGCAACTTCCGCACACCTTGGAGATCGACTCGATCCCCGGGGGTGTGGCGCCGTGATTTCCGTGGCAGTCGTTACACGCGGGGGCTCCAAGATCGCGCTTTTCCAGCAACGCCTTCCCGTGGACGCTCTTTGAGAATTTCTCAAACTGGTCTGTCGGGATCTTGTAGCCTTTCATATGTGCCGCATCACTGTGGCATGCGCCGCACGTTGCGGGGAGATTGGTTGGATAAACTTTTGAACGAACGTCACTGGCGGGGANNTCGGCTACCTTGTCATCACCACGCGCATTCAGCTTGCCATGAATGCTGGTTCGATACTTCTCGACCTGATCCACCGCGAGAGCCGTGTTGTAGCTACGAATGAACGACGCATCGCTGTGACATTTCGCGCACGTTTGGACGATCTTCGTGGGATGCACGGGTGACCGACGATCTTTCACGGGCGCAATGCCGTGAGCGTTGTGGCACGTCGTGCACTGCAACAACCGATCTTTCCCCTTCGTCGAGAGTTTTCCATGAACGCTCGCCTTCAACATTTCCACTTGATTCGACGGGAGGCTTGAGCCAAAGCGCTTCATGGCCTCTGAGTCGCCGTGGCATTTCGCACAGGCGGCGGAAATGTCATCTCCCTTCGGAACACCGATGAATCCCGCTTCCTTCCCCATCGCTTGTTCCATTTCCTCCGCGTTTGGATTGCCCCCGTGACAGCCGGCGCATGAAATCCCCTTCTTGAAGTGAATGTCCAGCTTGTACAATTCGGATGCCTTGTCACCGAGCCCCACATGGCAGGTAGAGCATTGATCCGCTTCTTGTCGAGAATCAGACTGGGCTGCGGCGAACGCCGGGAGAGTGCAGAGAAGAACGAAAAGATGAAGGCACTTCATGCCAGCCACCCGATGATTGTGAGAATAATGATGTAGGACACCGCGAAAAGGCCGAGATAATTGACAAAGCGGTTTTGCTCTCCTCTCGAGCTTTTTCGATCCCAGAACGGAATGAGCGTCCAGGCAAGGCCGGCAAGACTGAAAAGGAGGATGCCGAGCACTTCTCCATCAAACACCAGTATTTGACCCGGAATATACTTCAGCGTCTGGAACATGAACAAGAAATACCATTCCGGCTTAATGCCAGCCGGCGCTGGGGCGAACAGATCAGCCTTCTTCCCAAGCTCCCACGGAAAGAATACGGCCAGGATCGCGAGCAGGTTGAGAACAAGGAGCCAGAGCAGAAGATCGCGCAAGACGAAGTTCGGAAAGAAGGGCATGGTCTTGCGCTCGGATTCCGGCGTGTTCTCCAGGGAGAGCGGCTCGCTCATCCCCTGGCGCTGGACGAGCAGCAAATGCACTCCAAGCATGACGGTGAAGATGCCAGGCAGAACGGCCACGTGAAAGCCAAAGAATCGGGAAAGCGTCGCGCCGGTTACATCCTCTCCTCCCCGCAGGAACATCATCAACGGTTTACCGATCAGGGGAAGGACGCCGGGAATATCCGTCCCTACCTTTGTCGCGAAGAACGCGAGCTCGTTCCACGGCAGCAGGTAGCCGNNACGGACCGAATCAGCCATCCAAACTCCACCTTCGCCATGATGAATTGAATGCTCTCGAACGCGAGATCTTCACTCCCTTTGTAGTAGAGCAGGAGCAGGATACCCGTCACAACCTGAATGATGAACAGGAAGAGCGAGACGCCTCCGAAGTAGTACCAGACGGAGTGACTGTGGACGGGAACACTCTTCTTGCTGAGAAAGTCCACAAGGTCGCTGAGCTGAACGCGCTCATCAACCCAATCGTAAAAACGTTTCCAGTAGGTTTTCATGCCTGTTTCGAGATGAAGACGTCTTCTCCCTGAACGACCACCCTGAATTCATTCAACGGTCGCGGCGGCGGTCCAGCGACTTGCCGCCCATTGAGATCGTACTTTCCGTTATGACACGCACACCAAATGACACCGAGGTCCTTCCTGAATTGCACCGTGCAATCGAGATGGGTGCACGTTGCTCCGAACGCGCGGAACTCACCGGCGCTCGTCCGAATCAGGATGACGGGCTTGTTGCCGAAGCGGACAATAGCTCCGCTCTCTTTCTCAATATCCTTCACCTTCCCGGCCTTCACGCTCCTCACTTCCACCTCGCCCTGAACCGGTGGTTTCAGATATGCGAACACAGGATACATCACCGCACCGAGCCAGGCAAGGAATCCTCCCCCTAGAACAATCTTCAGGAAATCCCGCTTGCTCTGTTGGGGGAAGGTACGATCATCTCTATCCATTGATTCAGCCCTTTGCTATCATTGCTTTAAGAACTCTACTCGCGTCTCGCTCACGAAAAACCGAACCCGCGCATCTCGTCGCTCATCGTTCACCACAACAAGTCTAGGCGGCCTCCGCCCGTACGGGTCTTGACTCGTCCCACGGCGGGAGAACTTTGATGAGAATCGTGAGCACGATGAACGGAAGAATAAGAAGAATAAGAGTTACAAACAACCCCTCCAAACCGGTCAGCTCCATCTTGTAGGCGGTGAGACCCCGAAAGCTCTTCGAGAACATCTGTCCTCCTATGACTACGTTCCATCGCGTTGCGAAGATGCCCAACTGGATCAAGATCACGGAGACGAAATAGAGAAGTTTTCTCAGCTCCTCTTCAAACTTGAAGAGCTTGACGCAGATCATGATCGCGAGCGGAAGCAGCATGCCGAGAAGAACCTGGATCACTCCCAGGCTGACAAAAAGCTTGTTCATTACCAACTCGGAAAGAATTCTGATCGACTCTTCGCTTTCGTACAGACGGTGGATAAAA
>DMMN01000379.1 GCA_003453835.1 Bacteroidota bacterium
CGGCGCCCTCTACGATCGTCGTATTGTCCTTGTCGATCGTGACGCGCTTCGCGGTGCCCATATAAGAAAGCTGGGCGTTCTCGAGCTTGAAGCCCTTCTCCTCGGAGATGACCGTGCCGCCGGTCAGAACGGCAACGTCTTCCAGCATCGCCTTACGGCGATCGCCGAAGCCCGGAGCCTTCACGGAACAGACGCGCAGCGTGCCGCGCAGCTTGTTTACAACGAGCGTCGCCAATGCTTCCCCTTCAACTTCCTCTGCGATGACAAGGATCGAGCGACCGGACTGTGCCGTCTTCTCCAGAAGCGGCAGCAGGTCCTTCATCGCACTGATCTTCTTGTCGTGGATGAGGNNGTCGAACTGCATGCCCTCGACAACATCCAGCGTCGTCTCGGTCCCTTTGGCTTCCTCAACAGTGATCACGCCATCCTTGCCGACTTTCTCCATGGCATCGGCG
Source organism: Bacteroidota bacterium (assembly GCA_003453835.1). Classification (GTDB taxonomy): domain Bacteria; phylum Bacteroidota; class Ignavibacteria; order UBA10030; family UBA10030; genus UBA10030. Next base: position 456 of record DMMN01000379.1, read on the forward strand.
ATCAGGTCGCCGATGTTCCGGTCGTTGTTGGCGGAGATAGAGCCGACCTGTGCGATCTTCTCTTTGTCATCGCCGACGGTCTTGCTTATTTCTTTCAGGCCTTCAACGATCTTCTTGACCGCTAAATCGACTCCGCGTTTGAGATCCATCGGGTTTGCGCCTGCTGTTACATTCTTCAATCCCTCGCGAACGATCGCCTGGGCAAGAACGGTTGCCGTGGTCGTTCCGTCGCCGGCNNAACCATCTGTGCGCCCATGTTCTCGATTGGGTCGGTCAGCTCGATTTCTTTCGCTACCGTGACGCCGTCTTTGGTGACGGTTGGTGCACCGAATTTCTTGTCGATCACTACATTGCGTCCTTTCGGACCGAGCGTCACCTTCACCGCGTCCGCAAGCTGGTCAACGCCACGCTTGAGACCGGCTCGGGCATCCGCATCGAAGTTGATTAACTTGGCTGCCATAGCTTTCTTCTCCTATATGATTGATCGTTTGTTGTCAACACCCGGGAAAACTCGAAGCACGAGATCCGAAATGGTCTCCAACATCAAATGCGGGTCCGGGACTCAGAAGATTGCCGATGTGTCGGTTGGGAGGCTTGGACCTTTTTGGGAATTTCGACAGATCGAGTTCGAATGTGTGCTCGATTGAACTTCACTCTTTACTTCTTTTTACTTCTTCGGCATGATTGCGAAGATATCGCTCTCACGCATAATGAGGAGTTCCTCATTATCGAGGGTCACTTCCGTGCCCGAGTACTTGCCATAGAGAACTCGATCACCGACTTTTACTTCCATCGGGATGCTTTTGCCGTCATCGGAGATTCTTCCGGGTCCAACGGCGATCACTTCTCCCCATACCGGCTTTTCTTTGGCGGTATCCGGGACGATGATGCCCCCTTTGGTTTTTTCCTCGGCCAGCGAGGGCTTCACAACAACTCGATCTGCCAATGGCTTCATTGCAGTCATAGGTGGACCTCCTTGTAATTATTTGTGATTAAAGAACTTAGGTAGGTTTGGTGGTACGATTAGCACTCTTCTAAATTGAGTGCCAACAATATAAGCTTGGAATGCCGGGTTGTCAAGAGATTTTTTGGCAGGAAAGGTTGACAGGTTGTCGGTTTGGGATCTTAGGATAGAGGGGCCGGGAGCCTAGGCCACTTTCCGCAAAACATCTTGGAGCGCATTGAAGCTCGCCCTCCTCAGCGAAGAATCACTCCGTAAGCCGCGTTGCTCCTTCGATTACAAGGACGTATTCGCCACGGGTAGACTTGCCGGACAACTCGCGAATCACTGAAGAGACTGCTCCACGGACGATCTCCTCGAACTTCTTAGTTAGTTCCCTCGCCACAACGACCTGGCGGTCGCCGAAGTACGTCGCAATCTCCGTAAGCGTTTTGAGAACACGATGGGGGGATTCGTAGAGGATGATGGTGCGAGTCTCAGTGCGAAGCAATTCGAACTTTGTTTTCCTCCCTTTCTTTTGAGGAAGAAAACCCTCGAAGACAAACCTCTCAGTCGGCAAGCCGCTAACGATGAGAGCCGAGATGAATGCTGAGGCGCCGGGAATTGGGACAATGGGAATGGATTTGGCTATGGCGGCTCTGACAAGATAGAAGGCAGGGTCTGAAATCCCCGGCGTGCCTGCATCTGACACGACAGCGATAGATTGACCTTGAATCAGTCGCTCGATGAGCTCGGGAGTACGCTGTCGCTCATTGAAGCTAAAGTAGCTGACCATCGGCTTGCTGATGATGTAGTGATCGAGCAGGATCTTCGTCCTTCGCGTGTCCTCCGCGGCAATGAGATCGACAGCAGAGAGGATCTTCACCGCGCGGTAGGTGATGTCATCTAGATTGCCAATGGGAGTAGCGACGAGATACAGAGTGCCGGGAGTCATTACGTTAGCCTATGCTGGAGGTTGCCTTCCATTCTGGGAAATCGAACTGAAGGCAACCTTCTACCTGTCTCGAAAATTGCCTTCAACGAAGTGAAATCGATGTGAATGCAACCTTCGACATGTTTGACCTTCAACACATTCAGATTCCCCAATCGCGAACATAACGAAAGTCGACGTTAACGGTTCGATAGGAGATCTTGGCGATAACGGGCGGTCGGCGTTTGAACTGGTTCTTGCGAACAAGCTCCTTCACCTTCCGAATGAACTCAGGGTCGAATCCCAGTTTCTCCAACTCCTTATCCGACCTTCGCTCGTCGATGGCGTGATACAGAAGCGCATCGAGCCGGGAGTAGGTGAAGCCCATCTCGTCTTCATCCGTTTGACCTTCCCACAGATCCGCCGTCGGTTTCTTCTCGATGATGGATTTCGATACCCCAAGCTTCTTCGCGAGCATCCAGACCTGCGTTTTGTAGAGATCGCCAAGCGGGTTGATGGCGCTGGCAGTGTCGCCGAACAGTGTTCCGTACCCCACCAGGAGCTCCGTTTTGTTGCTCGTTCCGATCACAAGGGCTTTTTCGCGAGCCGAGATATCGTACAGCACGNNCACGATCATTCTCATCCGGGCCATAACGTTGCCACGACGAATCCTGTCGGTGATCGAGTGCGCCTCGCAGAACGCGTCCACCATCGGCGAGATATCGACCAGCTCCGATCGAATCCCGAGTTTGTCTATAACGAGCCGGGCATCTTTGACGCTTTGGGGATTGCCCGACCTGTACGGCATGACGACGCCGATCGTGCTCTCTTTGCCCAGCGCCTCTGCGCTCAGATACGCGCTGACAGCCGAGTCCACTCCGCCCGACACACCAATGACGCCCCTGCGAAAACCGGCGTTGTGCGTCTCGTCTCGCACGAAACGCACGAGCAGATCCTTCACCAGGTCCGTGTTCAATCCCAGCGCATCGCGCGATTCCTTGGCTGCAGATTCCAAAGCAGGCTCCTTCTACATTCGAAATTGGAGATTTCTATTAGGGACTGCGAGAAAAGGTATATCCAATGTCCAATGATGAATGATCAAGTTGTCCAACGGACACTTCATCATTCTACATTGAGCGNNACATTGAGCGTTCGACATTGGACATTTCTTTTTTCAGCTTGTAAGAATCCCGATATCTCGCATTGGATCCGCAGGAAGATATCGGGATTCTCAACCTGCGCAATGATGAATGATCAAGACCAACAGACTCAAGACCGCCTCTCGAGAAGGGACTGAAGCCCCTCGTGTTTTTCTTGTTCTGGTCCCCGACCTGCTCGCCTCGCTCCGCTCGACGGAGCGGGTAGGTCGGGGCAATTTCTACGCTCGGCGTTCAACATTCGACAATGGACATTTCTTCTCAGAGGGATCAAGAAGCAATAGTCCATCTCCACCACTGAATGATAGACCCGCGCTCAATCTCCCTCGCTGATTTCCCTCAGCGCGCCTCGAATGATCTTCACTCCCTCATCCAGCTCGCCCTTGCTCAGGTTCAGGGGCGGCCGGAACCGAATCGACCGGTCGCCGCAGCCGATGAGGATAAGTCCCTCTTCGTACGCTTTCGTTCGAAGCTGGTCTCGATCTTGTGCCGTGTCGATATCGATCGCACAGAACAGCCCACGTCCGCGTGCGTTGGAGATCAGGTTCGGGAATTCCTTCTCCAGGCCTTCAAGATGCTCCAGCAACTGAACTCCGATTCTCGCGGCGTTCTCCAGCAGCTTTTCTTCCTCCACAATCTCCAGGATTCTCTGGAACCGGACCATGTCGATCAGATTGCCGCCAAAGGTGGAGTTGATCCTGCTCGCTTTATGGAAAACATTCTCGAGAACGTCGTCAATTCGCTTACCGCACATGAACCCGCACACCTGGGTCTTCTTGCCAAAGGAGATCATATCCGGCTGCACAAAATGCTCGTGCGCCCACATCTTGCCCGTAATTCCGATTCCGGTCTGCACCTCGTCGAAGATCAGGAGGATTTCGCTCTCGTCGCAGATCCTCCGGAGTTCCAGGAAGAACTCTTTGCGAAAGTGATTGTCTCCCCCCTCTCCCTGAATCGGCTCGATGATGATGGCGGCGACGTCATCCGGATTGTTGATGATCGCCTGCTTGATCTGTTGAAGAGCGACCGTTTCCTCTTTCTTCACCGCTTCGAGGTTCTCCTTGTTCAGGGGGAACTTGATGGCGGGATTGTGAATGCGCGGCCATTTGAATTTTGGAAAGTAGTTGGTCTTCGTCGGATCGGTGTTTGTGAGCGAAAGCGTGTAGCCGCTTCGGCCATGGAAAGCCCGGCGGAAGTGAATGACCTGCCTGCCTCGCTCTTCGGTGTACCCCTTTACGAAATTCTTTCTCACCTTCCAATCGAACGCGGTCTTCAACGCATTCTCCACGGCCAACGTGCCGCCGTCTACAAAGAAGACGTACGGGAAATAGTCCGGCCTCGCGATCCGGCCGAACGTCTCCACAAACTCCGCCATCTCGACGGTATAGGCATCGGAGTTGGACGGCTTGTTGACGGCCACGTACGCCAGCTTTTCGAGGAACTCCGGCGACGTCATCTTCGGATGGTTGAGCCCGACCGTGCCGGAAGCAAAGAATGTGAAGAAGTCGAGATACTTCTTGTTGTACCGCGAATCGTAGAGATACGTGCCTTGACTCTTCTTCAGATCGACGACGAGATCGAAGCCGTCGACGAGCATATGTTTGGAGAGAGAAGCATGAACTTCCGTCGGAGGGATTCTGACGGGGTTCTTCGTCGTGGGTCTTTCGAGCGCCTGAGGAGTTGAGGATTTTCCCGAGCCGTCCTTGGGAATGGTCCCGGCGGCCCGGTCGAGTTTTGCGATGATCTTGTCAGACATACGTCACCAACATGTTTTTCAGGGTGGATGATTGTTGTGAACTTGAGCGAACTGAACAATCATGACCCTTCAGAAGAACTCCTGGTGTTCGTAAAGCGATATGATGTAGGGGCGTCCCTGCACGATTCATTCTCCCGCGTTGTCGATTTGGGCTCGTTGGAGCTTGCCGCTGTAGTCGACGTAGACGGTTTTCCATTCGGAGTAGAACTCGTACACCGTCCACCCTCCTTCGCGGTGACCGTTCCCCGTTTCCTTGACACCGCCAAAGGGCATATGGGCCTCCGCCCCGATCGTCGGTGCATTGACATACGTGATGCCTGCTTTGATATCCCGAATTGCCTGGTAGGCGTTGTTGATGTCCTGCGTGTAAATCGAAGAAGAAAGTCCGTAGGTCGTGTTGTTGGCGACCTCGATTGCCTCTTCAAGAGATTTCACTTTGATGACTGAAAGCACCGGTCCGAAAATTTCCTCTTTCGCGACGCGCATAGTCGGGTTCACATCGGCGAGAACTGTTGGGTCGTGGAACCACCCTTTCGACAAGTCATTGCCGGTCGCCCGATGCCCGCCCGCCACCAGCCTGGCCCCTTCCTGCACACCGATCGTTACATACTCCTCGACCGTCGCACGTTGTTTTTCGTTGACGCACGGCCCGACATCCACACCGTCCTTAAGCCCGTCACCGAGGCGAAGTTTCCCGGCAGCTTCGGCGACCATGGCGAGAAACTTGTCGTAGACCTTCTCGTGGACGATGAGCCGGCTTGTCGCCGTGCAGCGCTGGCCTGTTGTGCCAAACGCACCCCACAAGACGCCCTCGAGTGCAAGATCGAGTTTGGCGTTGTCCATAACGATCTGAGCGTTCTTGCCGCCCAGTTCGAGTGAGACCCGTTTCAACGTTCGGCTTGCGATTTCGGAAATCTTTTTGCCGACAGCAGTGGAGCCGGTGAAGCTCACCAAGTCCACATCAGGATGCTCAACCAGGGCGACGCCGACTTCGGTTCCGCCGCCGTGGACGATGTTCACGAC
>DMMN01000284.1 GCA_003453835.1 Bacteroidota bacterium
AAATACAGATCGCGATATTGGATAATGGATTGCCAACTCTCGCCGTCCCGCCGATATAATCCGTTTGATGTGTTTATGTAGATCGATCCCTTCGAGGTTTTCCAGAGGTTGAGGTTCCCATCCGTCAGGATTCTTGATGAAGGCGGGAGGGGGAATCGATGGAGAGCCCCGTTCTCATAAGCCAACAGGGCGTACGCAGTTAGGAGAAGAAGTCTTCCTTCGGAGAGTTGGACAACCGACAAGATGTATGCCGTGTCTCCCTGCAAACCCGTGGCTATGAGATGAAAACCGTCGGTCGAGCCGACATAGAGTCTTGAATGAACGATGGCAACGATCTCGTCGTTTCTGAACGGTGCAATGGCGGTTGGCTGACCCTTCGGAATCCCCCTTAACGAGTCGATGCAGTGCCATCGATAGCCGTCGTACCAGGCAAGCCCCGATTTGGTGGAAGCCCATATGGTACGGCCGGGCCGATCGAGAATGTCATACACCTGGTCGGCGGGAAGACCTGATTCTGTAGTGAAAAGTACCGAGCGCCACGATTCGTTGAGTGATTCTGACTGGGCATTGAGGAAGGCGGGGAAAAGAATCGCCCCGATAACATAGGAGATGGCGCGCGAATAATTCCGTCTGATCAAACAAGCTCGTAGCCGCGAGCCCATAAGTGCCCACCAAAGAAGGGACGCACCATTCTGGCCGGCCCCTCGTGAAAGGAAAAATGACGAACGCGCCGTCGGTTGACAGGCGCCGACCGACCGTGGCGCAGAAAACGGTCAATACACTCCGCTGACGTTAAGAAACAAATCGGACAACAGCAACAGTGGAAAGGGGGGCGCTAGTGTCGGGAATTGAAGCGTTTCCGACGATTCCGGAGATAGTCGACGAAGACATTCTCGCCGAGGTTGTTGAGGGAGGAATAGAACGCTCTGCCGTGATTGGCCTTGGTGAACTCTTCGACAAAGTTGATCAAGTAAGGGTCGCTCGCAACCATAAACGTGCTCACCGTGATCTTCTCGCGCCGGCACTGAACGGCTTCGTCGAGCGTCTTATTGATGATGCGACAATCGAGCCCGAACGAGTTCTTGTACAGCCTTCCTGCGTCATCAAACACGGCGGAGGGTTTCCCATCCGTGACCATGAAGACTTGCTTGTTCACGTTCCCGGAGCGGCGCAGGAGGCTCCGTGCAAGTTGAAGGCCGGCTCGCGTGTTGGTGTGATACGGGCCGACGCTCAAGAACGGAAGTTCATTCAGGCTTACGAGCTTCGCGTCGTCGCCAAACACGACAAGGGCAAGATAGTCTTTCGGAAACCGAGTTTGGATCAATTCCGTCAGTGCAAGAGCGACCTGCTTTGCCGGCGTGATCCTGTCCTCTCCATAGAGCACCATACTGTGGCTGATATCGAGCATCAGCACGGTGGCGCAACTCGTGGTGTGTTCAGTCTCGTACACTTCAAGATCTTCTTCCGTAAGGTTGAAGTCGTCGATCCCGCTCCGTTTCATGGCATTCGTCATCGTCGCCGCGAGGTCGATGTTCGTCGGAAGGTCGCCAAACGACCACTTCTTCGTTTCGCTTAGGCGGTCGACCCCCTTGCCCGTGTATGGCGTTTCGTGCAATCCTTCTGATGACTTCTTGAGGGACGAGAAGACCTGTTTGAGCGCATCCTGGCGGATTCGCTGGATGCCCCGGGTCGTCAGGGTGAGAGTGTCTTTGACGTCCTCGATAATTCCTTCTTCGCGCAGCTTGCGAATGAGATCTTCCACGGTAAGCGTCTCGTCCAATAATCCGTATTGCTCGGCCAACTGTCGGAGCCAGTCCAACGCCTCCTCCACTTCTCCGTTGGTCTGGATGAGCAGAAAGCTGAACAGCGACGTCAGCGATCGTAGCCGCTGCTCGTCGGTCTTCGATTCCGGAGTCCATTTGGTGTATCGCAGGCGCATATCAGTGGCGGAGTGCCGCAGGTTTGTATCGACTTACGGGAAAGCCCTCATCNNTCCTCTTCGATCCCTCTTCCTCTGCCTGCAAAGATACTCCCCACCAGATCCTTGTACGCCGTGATGCGTTCCACCTCTTCCTTCGCGATGCGCGAGGATTGGTGGAGGCCGTCGAGCACAAACTCCATCGCCGAAGCAAGCTCATACTGGTTTTCATCCGAGATTCTCAGATGCTTCCTCGTCAGCTCACGCAGGCCTTTGACTCTGTCGAGTTCGTTGAAGTAGTCGTGGAGCGGCATCTCATCGGCAATCTCGACCTTATTGCCGGCCTCAAACCAGGTGACGATCTTTCCGTAGATGGAATCCTCCTGTTGCCCGGTCTCGCCGTGTTGCTTGATCCGTCTCTGTAACGGATCCGGGAAATAGCGCTTGAAGATCTCCTTCACGGACTTCCCGAGAAGGGCCTTGCTGACTTTCGTGGGTCCTTCCTGCTCACCCTCGAAAACGAGCTCCACTTTGCCGGTCATTCCCGGCAGCGCGTGTGCCAGGTCGCAGATGCGAGGCATAACGCACCTGTCTCCAACGAGAATGGTGCGGCGTTCGGCGTTGCTGATTAAGTTCTCCAATGCTGCGATGGTGAGGCGCGCGCTGACGCCGGATTTCTGGTCCACGAATTCACTTCTTCTTGCCTCGAAGGCGGCCTGCTCGATGATCTCGCGAAAATAGAAAGGAATCATGATCTCCCGTCCGTCACGGTGGATCCAGGCCTCCTGCTCGGTGATCTTGATCGCATCATCGAGGGTGCGAGGGTAGTGCGTGATGATCTGAGAATCGATTCGGTCTTTCAAGGGCGTAATGAGATTGCCGCGATTGGTGTAGTCCTCCGGGTTTGCGGTAAAGACGATCATCAGGTCAAGCGGGATGCGTACGTTGAAGCCACGGATTTGAATGTCCTTCTCCTCCATAATGTTGAACAGGCCCACCTGGATCCGCGGCTGCAGATCCGGGAGCTCGTTGATGGCAAAAATCCCTCGGTTTGTCCGGGGGATGATGCCGAAATGGATTGCGCCTTCGTGGGAATAGTGGAGGCGTTGTGAGGCAGCTTTGATGGGGTCGATGTCCCCGATCAGATCGGCGATGGTCACATCCGGTGTGGCAAGCTTTTCGCCGAAGCGTCGCCCGCGTGGAAGCCAGTCGATCTCGACATCGTCCCCCTGCTCGTTGACCAAATCCGTGCAGTGCTTACAGACCGGCCGGTACGGATTGTCGTTGATCTCGCACCCCTTGATGAACGGAACGACCTCATCGAGCAAGGACGGCAACAAACGCACGATGCGCGATTTTGCCTGACCCCGGAGGCCAAGAAAGAGGATGTCGTGCCGGGCAAGGATGGCGTTGATGAGGGCCGGGATGACTGTTTGGTCGTACCCGATGATGCCGGGGAAGAGCGGTTCGCGGGACTGCAACTTCGTGATGAGATTGTTTCGAACCTCGTCTTTGACGGATTGAACACGGTAACCGACTTGTCGCAACTCTCTGATTGTTCTGGCGAGTTTCATCGCGTGGTATTCTCCTTCGTTATCAGTATTTGAATGTTCTCCGATAATCCGCTATCTTGCTGCCCGATGAGCCCACCAAGTAAAACACTCGTCGTTCGATTTAGTTCCATCGGCGACATCGTTCTCTCCTCCCCAATGCTACGCGCGCTGCGGGCAAAATTCGTTGATGGGCAAATCGACTACGTGACTCGCCGAGAGTACGCCGAACTCGTCAAGTTCAATCATCATCTCAACCATACGTACGAGTTCGATACAGCAACCGGATTCGAAGGACTGCGGAAACTCAAACGGACAATCAAGTCTGAAGGGTACGATCTGATTGTCGATATCCACGACAGCCTCCGAAGCAAATACCTCCGAGGCTTGCGTGGGACAAAACAAATTGCCGTTGTCAAGAAGAGAGTTATTGAGCGGTCACTCCTCGTGCAGGCTAAGAAGAACATCTATCGTGAAGCTGTTTCCGTCGTTGATCGCTATGTTGAGCCGCTAAAGCGCTTCGGCATCGAGAACGACGGAAAAGGATTGGAGCTCCATATTCCGGATGAGGTATTGTTCCGGATCTCGGGCAAGATTGCCACACTTCGTCTGGAACGCTTCGAGAGGATCATCGGTATCTGCCCGGGTGCCCGGCATTTCACCAAGCGCTGGCCACCCCAGCGCTTCGCCGAACTCGCCGCCCGATTGGCCAACGAGATGAAGGCGAAGGTGCTTGTCTTTGGCGGAGAAGGGGATTCCGGGATTTGTTCGTCGATCGCAGCCCGAATCACCGAGCTGGCCGGAATCGAGCGGGCGACTGACTATTGCGGTCGGCTGGGGCTCTTGGAAACGGCGGCGGCGATGGAGTATTGCGATGCCATTCTCACAAACGATACGGGCCTCATGCACATGGCAACCGCCATGCGCCGGAAGATCGTTGCTATCTTCGGTTCAACCGTGAAGGAGTTCGGGTTCTTTCCCTACCAGGCCGAGGGATTTGTGCTGGAACGGGACGGATTGTATTGTCGTCCCTGCTCCCACATTGGCAGATCAGCTTGCCCGGAAGGTCACTTTCGCTGCATGGAAGAGATTTCAGTCGATGAGGTGTTTCAGAAAGCGAAGATGTTGATCAGCGGTGATGCCGTTCGCGCTCCGGTCGTTTCGTAACGCGGAACGATGGAGTTCGTCGTGTGCAGTTGAATAAAGGGAGGAAGATTTGTATGTTCCTTCAAAGTCGCACCAAGATCTATACGGCAGGGAGAAGAGGATGAAACGAAACAAAGAGACGATTGTCCGATACGTTCAGATCGCGTTCTTCCTCTTTTTCTTCGCCGGCACGGTGGCAATCAACGTGTCGTGCCAGAGTGATGATGACAACCCTGCAAATGATCCGGAGTGTGGTCAGGGGCCAAAGACGTGGGATTCCAAAGCCGAACTCTGCCGCGACGCGAACAACCGGGTGGTGCCGGTGAAATGTTGCGGACGGTGAACTCGAAAACCCAACGCTGTTCATGAGTCATGGCTGGTGGGCTGTTTCGCAGGGTTCTCTAGTACCGCTCAACCCGCACATTTGAAACGCCCGCCGCTA
>DMMN01000068.1 GCA_003453835.1 Bacteroidota bacterium
TGCTATTTACTTCAAACGCCGCCAACTGCGGTCCGCCTGCCGACGTCAGCACGATCTTGCCGTCGTTCGTGATGTTGAGAACCGGCACACCGCCGCCGGGGACGATTGCCGCTGTGTCGGCGACGAATTCAGTCCCCTCATGGGGGGAGAGTGTGAAGTACTGTTTCCACGAGATCGGTTGCCCCGGACCTGATGAACCTCGCACTCGATATCGCTCAAGAAACACGCCTCCCTGATCGAAGACGGAATAGAGAGAATCGCCCAAGAGCAAGAAGTGCGGGCGAAATCCGGGTGATCGGTGCTGATGTTCGAGAAGGGAGAAGTTCTCATCAAACACGGCCATGTCGATGTGCGTGGTGTTGTCGGGATTGACGTTCTGCATGTGGTGGAATCCGACGTACCATCTTCGGCGAACCGTGTCGAGTGCGATGCCGGTAGGAAACGCTAGCCCTTCACCCGTCTTCGTCGGAATCAGCAGTTGAGGCTGGGAGATTGCCGGACTCCAATCTCTGTTCCACACTGTCAGGATGAGATTGGAAGCGGGCCCGGCCTTGTCGCCCGTGAACATGAAGAACTTGCCGCTACGATACAGCATTGTCCCGAGATTATTATGCGGGAGCCGGGATGACGTGATGATCGGCTGGACGATTTGGGTCAAACTCTGATCAAGCGTATGGACGATGGACTGAGCTGTCGGCCGGAAGTAAGCAACAAAAAGAAACGTCCCATCGGTTGTGAACATCATATCGTTCGTGCGATCGGATGTGTGCTCAACCACCGGAACGATAGCCCCCATGCGGGTTCCGTTTTTATCCACTTTGAAGATGTATAGGTCGCTGTCACCTGCCACCGAGAATGTGATAAAGTGAAAACCGTTGAGGAAGAGATGTTTGTGATCGGTGATGTGCTTTGCCGTGACGGGATCGGCATCGAACGTGAGTTGCACCAAGCTTCCGACTTGTCTCAGCGCGGTATCGATCTTTCGAAGGAAGAGATGAGCCCTTCCCTGGAACAAAGTCGTGGTGATGCTGATGTTTTCTCCGTTGTGCGAGATGCCGCCCCAGATGGAGGCCTGTGGGAGCTTGAGTGAGTCCATGCGGGTGAGAATCGCCTGCGAGTGACAAAAGGAGATCGAACCAACCACGCATGCCGCAAGGAGAAATGATCGCTTCATTTGATCGCAATGTTTGGCTTGTGGGCTTTGAGAGAGGATTGCCGAATCCTCGCTTCGGTTCTATCGAGCCAGCATCATCCGTTTGGTCTCGATGAAATTCCCCACTTGCAGTCGATAAAAGTAGACGCCGCTCGGAAGTCCGGATGCATCCCAACCCGCTTCGAATGCTCCTGCCGCTCGCTCCTCATTCACCAGAATTGTGATCTCTCTTCCCAGCACGTCGAAAATCCTCAGGCTGACAAACTCCGGGCTTGGAAGTTGAAACCGAATGGTCGTCCTCGGATTGAAAGGATTCGGGTAGTTCTGATCGAGAGCGACGGATGTGGGTATGACGAACTGTGGCGATGAGACGGAGGTCGCGGGGCCGGTGAGCCTGTAGTTCCTCCCATCCTGATACGACACGACGTAGAGGTTTCGTTCAGCATCCTGACCGAACGATGAAACAAGGTACGGCGAGTCCAGGAGCAGTTGGTTTGTCGTTGGATTGATGCCGTCATACGTCAGCGCCCAGATCCTGCCCGAGATGTAATCCCCATACACATACTTGCCGATGAGTGCTGGGAGGCTCGTTCCTCGATAAACGTACCCGCCCGTAATGGACGCGTCACCGTTGCTGTGGCTGTATGCCCAGATCGGCCTGATGAGTCCTGTGGTGTCACAGCCCGAAGAGGGGTTGTAGCAATTGTTCGCCTCCATGGTGCGCCATCCATAGTTCCCACCACGTACGACAATGTTGATCTCTTCCCAGATGTTCTGTCCGACGTCTCCGGTCCAAAGTTTCGAGGTCACAGGATCGACGGACATCTTCCACGGATTGCGCAGGCCGTAAGCATAGATCTCTTCCCGGAATCCCTGAGTGTTTCCTGCGTACGGGTTCGTTGGGGGGATAGCGTAGTTGCGCCCTCCCGAAGCGCTATTGACGTCGAGCCTCAGAATCTTTCCCAGCAGCGTCGTTCTGCTCTGCGCGTTGTTCTGTGGGTCGCCGCTGGATCCGCCATCTCCGAAGGCGGCATACAAATAGCCGTCAAGGCCAAACAACAGATTGCCGCCGTTGTGATTCGTAAACGGTTGATTGAGCGTAAGGAGAACCTGTTCGCTGCTCTTGATCGCGGAGTCGGCGTTGGCCGCGCTCACTTGAAACCGGGAAATGAATGACTGAAGTTGTCCTGCCGGTGAACTGGTGTAGTTGACGTAGAAAGAGCCGTTGTTCTTGAAGTCGGGGTGGAAGGCGAGTCCGAGAAGTCCCGTCTCACTTCCGCTCTGGGATACCTTGTCGGAGAGATCGAGAAATACTTTCCGTGTGTTGACCGATGATGTGTTCTCGAAGACGTAAATGCGACCTCGCTGCTGGACGACAAAGAGCCTGTTCGTCCCATCGCCGGCGTGGACCATCTCGAGAGGGAGAGAAAAAGCCGGAAGGGAAGGGAACGCGTTCTGCAGGCCGTACTGCGCCTTCAAGCTGCCGGTGACGAGGAAGAAACAAATGATAAGTTTGAGCATTCGTAGGTTCATAGGCTTGTTGAAAGCGACCCGACCACTCTCCTATTTTAGGATGATCATGCTTCTGGTTGCCGTCAGATTTGCCGTTTGCAGACGGTAGAAATACACACCGCTGGGCAACAACGAAGCGTTAAACGAGACCGCATGTGATCCGCCGGGAAGTTCTGCCCTAACCAGCGTCGCGACCTCGCTTCCCAATATGTTGAAAACTTTGAGGACTACAAACTCCGAGCGAGAAAGCTGAAAGTCGATTGTGGTCTCCGGATTAAAAGGATTTGGATANNTCCCCAATGGTTGTCGGTGAGCCGTAGACGATATCCCGAATCGACGTGATCCTGACAAAAGTTGCTCCACCATCCGTGCTCTTGTAAAGAACGTACCCCTTCGCCGATGCCCAGACGACGTTTGGATTCGATTGCGAGATCTCGATGTCGGTCATTTGCCGGCTGGAGGATTGAGCCGAGTCTTCATAGACAACAACCGGACGTGTGGCGAAACCGTCGGTGGTTCTCAGAATGCTGTGAAATCCCGTGTAGAAGATCACCTGATTGTTTGTCGGGTGCACGCGAATCGTCCCGAAGAAACTCGCGTTCGGAACCACTGACCACGTCATCCCTGCATCTGTGGACTTGTGCACTCGTCTGCCTGGACTGTTATCGTGTCCATAGATGAGG
>DMMN01000297.1 GCA_003453835.1 Bacteroidota bacterium
GGTTGGGGTAGTTTTGGTGAAGAGAAAATTGATCTGGCGTTCCGTTCGCCGCATCGTCGCTGACAGCTACGACGACCGCAGAATTAGCGCGACCGCTTTTCGTCGCGTCTGCGAGATACATTGGCCAAGGGATGGCATGTTGGTTGTAGGAAGCTGGTCCAAATTCCAGACAGACTACAGAATATTTTGCTGGGTACTCCTGAAATATCGGGTACGCGTACTCTATCCTGCCGTCGGAGTTGAAATCACCCAGTACGCCCGCTTCCGACGTGCGTGTGCCAATGTAGACCGGTGAGCCCGCGAAAGAAGTCCCATCTGCATGATAAATATATAAGAGGCCGGTGGATGTGGAAATAAGTATCTCACTCAGATTATTCCCGTCGAGGGAGGCCAAAAGTGGTTGGGCGGGAGATGTCGAAAATGGAGTTGCAACCGCGACTGTATCTCCCCAAAGCAGCTCGTATCGCAAGAGTGTGCTGAATTCCGGGAATGTGCGCGGCCATCCATCGAGCAATGAGCCGTGTGCATCATAACAGCGGACCTCGATCATGCCATTTCGACTAAGAACTACGACAAAATCCAGATCTCCATCGGCGTCAATGTCGCCCACACTCGGACCAGACAGCAACGTTCCCTGGAATGTTACAGGAAAGCCATGAACAACCGCGCCGGTTGCATTGAGACAATACACCTGACTCTGTCCTGCCGCCAGGATCTCCGGTCTCCCATCGCCATCGACATCGAACGGAAGAGGAGGGGCGCTGAAAACGGATGCATATGTCGATGGAAAATTCTGAACCGCCGCTCCGGAGGAATCGAACACCATTACTTTCGATCCACTGGCGGCCACGAGTTCTGGCAAGCTGTTCCCCAGAAGGTCAAAGTACCGCGCACCGGAGCCCGTTGATTTGGCCCATGCCGTGGTTCGGTAGAATTGCCCATTTGCATGAAATAGCGTCGATCCGCTCTCATAGGTATAGACGATTTCGAGGGAATCATCTCCATCGACGTCAATCAATTGAAAGTCGGTCGAAGTATCCTTGAATTGGAAGTTCTCTGTCGGGGGTGTGCCGGTGTCCGGTACAACAAACTGGGTCCATACATTGGTGGATACTCCTTGAGATCGATACATGACAACGTCTGATATACTGTCTCTGTTCACGTCCCCAATGACCGCCGAAGTAGTAAAAGGATACGTAATATTCCATGTACCGACGTTATCCCCGGCTCCGTTCAAAATCAATTCAGGTCCTGCAAGTATTCTCCACCCATTGCCCGCTGAGCGATACCCGATCAAGCCGCGACCTTCAGGAAGCTGAGAGCCATCAAATNNGCCATAGCGTAACCCAGTTCTTGACCAGCGCCACTGAGCATACGCCGGGATGACGGCGAGTTGGAACAACAATCTGCTAGGGATAGAAACCAATAGAGTGTCGCCCATAAATACTGTCACACGGAGGAAACATTTTTCTCCGCCGAGAGGGGATTGCTCAACCAGGAAATCGAGGCTGCGAAGTGTCGTATCTGTAGTATTGAGAATTGTCACCCATGTTGCACCGCTATCTACCGATAGCTCAACTTTCTGAGAGTTGTGGAAATTGTATCGAGCGTTGTAGGTCCAGTTGAAATGAATCGTATCCTTAAGTGCAGCACTGTATAAAGGGGGCCACGTTGCCTCGATAGCTATATGAATACGGTATTACGACATTTGCTGCTGTCGAAGTGAAATTCGCGATAGTGACGCTCCCTTCGCCAGAATACGAAAAGGCCGTATCCGGGATCACCCGAACTAGTCGTGGTCCATCTGAAACGACGGACGTGCGCCACAAACACGAACCTGTATTCTTCACATTCCCCGCGACGAGCTCCAGCTCCGTTCGACTCGGACCGGAGTAAATGGACACTGTCTTGCTTGTGTCCCACTGATATGAGTTCCACGTAATGGACCGATATTCTGAGGTGCCGGACGGAAGGGCGACGGAGACGGCCGTCACCGTCGGGCGGTCAGCGTTTACATACAATGAAATTTCACCCAATGCAGTCGAAAAGTAATTGGTTGTATCCATCCGCGTGATCGTAATCTCGAAATACCGCGCTATCTGAGGAGGGAATATCACTTCGAGCACCGTAGTGTCCACATTTGCATCAGCGGCCACGAGCGTCCATTGGATGCCATCAACGCTTGTCCGCATTTCGTATCCCCGCAAACGTAAATCCTTGGCCGAAACGATATTCGTCCGGGTCTGCACGCGAGACAATGCAAAACTGTCGCTTAATTCTATGACGATTCGTGAACCCACATTGCCAACAGGAATTTCAAAGAAGTTCGCAGCAGAGTAAATCCCGTCGGTTAATTTCGAGGCGTTAGAATTCGTGTTCGAAGAAGGCAAGCCGGTGAGGAAGACCGTCACAGGCGCTTTGAGGGAGACGCAAATAGGGGTTTGAGATCTCACCGAATCTGCGTTCGCGAAGAAGAAACACAGCAACAATGCATATCGTAGCATGTGAGGCCCCTACTTGACAAGTATCATTTTTCGCGTGGCGTGATCACTACCGGCGAAGACCTGGATCAAGTACACTCCGCTTGGGAATCGCGATCCATCAAAGCGGGCAGTGTGAGTTCCCGCTTCCCTCAGTTCATCAACAAGTGTAGTGACAATTTGGCCGAGTATGTTGATGACACGAATTGTCGTATGTGTCGATTTGGGCAGTGCGTAACGTACTGTCGTCGAAGGATTGAAAGGATTAGGATAGTTCTGAGAGAGAGAAAACTCTTTCGGAATCCCTTCCTTTACATCATCTTCGACTTTAACGACGAACGCCGAAGAGGATAGTCCGCTCTTTGTGGCATCAGCAAGATACATGGGCCAGGGGATCGCTGACGGATTGTAGGATCCCGGCCCGAATTCCAGGTTCGCAATGGAATACCTTGCAGGATACTCCTGATAGATGGGATAAATATATTCGATTGCGCCATCAGCGTCGAAATCGCCCAAGATGCCGGCCTCTTGCGTGTGCGTACCAAGAAAGAATGGCGATCCCGGATAATCTGCACCGTTTGCGCGGAATACGTAGAGCAAGCCGGCAGCGGTAGAAATGATGATCTCACATTCCTGTCCGCCGTCGATGGAAGCAATGAGCGGTTGTGCGGGCGACGCCGAGAGATCAACTTTGATCGTATCTCCCGTGAAGGGATCGGCGCGAACAACCGACTTGAGCAATGGGTATGAACGCGGCCAACCATTCAATAATGAACCGTGTGCATCGTAACAATAGACCTCGAAGACAGCCGGGTATCGTGAGCGGACAACCACAAAATCCAGATCGCCATCGGCGTCGATATCGCCAATGCTTGGTCCAACCGAGAGAGATCCCTGAATGGAAACAGGAAAACCAGGAGCGACCGTGCCCGTTCCTGTGACGCAATAAATCTGGTTTTGACCGCACACAAGGATCTCGTGTTTCCCATCACCATCCGCATCGAACGGTAGCGGCGGCCCGGTAAATGTTGTAGCAAAAGTCGCCGGAAAGTTCGGCAATGCCTGACCGACGGAATCAAACGCCGTGATCGTCGATCCATTGACGACGATCATCTCGGGGGATGGTCCTCCGGCAACATCGAAAAACCGGGCATCCGATCCGTTTGTGTTCGACCATGAGTACGTCCGGAAGAATCGTCCGTTCGATCGGTAGATCGTAGCCCCGCTTTGCGTGGTGTAGGCGATCTCCAGAGAATCGTCTCCGTCTATGTCGACAAGTTGATAATCCCCACGCGTTGTCGGGGAAGCGTAATAAGAGAATTGAGGGCTGCTCGTATCGGGTAGTACAAGTTGGACGAGCTCAGAATTCGGTAATTGGGTAAACGCGTTGGGAACTATATCAAAAATGCCATCGAGGTTGGCGTCAGCGGCTGCGACCGAGCCTGTTTGCGGGAATGGCATATTCCAGGTACCGACGTCGCCGCCGCTTCCGTCCAGCAACCATCGCGGACCACCGATGATCCGCCATTGACGTGCGGGAGATAGATAACCGACTAAACCCCGCCGATTGGGAATTCCGTCGCTTGGAAAAGTGTCACCTCCCCTTACCGAACCGCGCGACCATCTATTCTGTCCAATTAAAGGTTGAGCCGCGACCTGAAACGGGAGTTTGTGCCGAAAGGAAACCATCCGAGTGTTTCCCATGAGTACCGCGATTTCAAGAAAACACTTTTCGCCTCCCGAGGGTAATTGTCCTGCGGCAATGAAAATGCTTCGGAGCGAAGTGTCAGTGATGCCGAGAACGGTTGTCCAAGTGACGCCACTGTCGGATGAAAATCGGATCTCCTGCCCATCGTAGACATTGAATCGGGGCAGAAAGGACCATGAAAAACGAATTGTGTCGTTGAGAGCAGCACTATAGAGCGGGGGCCATAGAGTGCGATAGTTATATGTGACAGGTATGAGAATATTGGCGGCGAGTGATGTGAAGTTCGATATGGTTACGATCGCTTCCCCATGATACCGCTTGACTGTATCCGGAATGACCTGGAGATACATTGGCCCATCAGGTATCACGGAAGTGCGCCAGGAGTGCGCTCCCGAATTCGGTATGGCTTGAGCAATAACCCCGAGTGCAGAAGAACTCGGTCCAGCAAGAACGNNTACCTGAATTCGGAATGCTTTGAGCGATAACGCCGAGTGCAGAAGTACTCGGTCCAGCAAGAATGGAAACAGTCTTGCTTGAATCCCACAAAGTGGAGGTCCAAATGATGGTGCGATATTCAGGTGACTCTGGCAAGGACGCAGCAACTGAGACCGCCGTCACCATTGGGCGGTCAATATCTGCCCAAAGGGAGATTTCTCCCAGAACAGTCGAAAACGCCGCTGCTCCGGGAGTATCCATCCGTGTGATCGTAATTTCAAAGAAGCGGGCTTCTTGAGTGGGGAACATTTCATCAATAACTGTGGTATCTACGCTTGAATCGGATGCTACAAGGGTCCATTGAACACTGTCGAGGCTCGTACGAAATTCGTATCCCCTCAATCGATAATCTCTCCCGGTGATAAATACCGTTCTGATCTGCAGGCGCGACAACGCAACGGTGTCGTTCCGCATGATTAGAATCCGCGATCCTTCGTTCCCCGGAAGGAGTTCAAAGAAGTTTGATGCGGCGACGATACCATCCGTAAGCTTAGCAGCGCTGGAGGACGGATTTGAGCTGGCCATACCCGTCAGGAACACGGACACTGGCATCCCGCGTGAGGCCACGAATGTCGATTGTGCAAAAATCGAAGTGGTACCGAGGAGGATCAGGTAAAGGTAGAACGATAACTTCAAACATTGAGTCATAACAATCCCTCTTTCAGAAAGGTCTACTTCTCCGATATCAACCTACCACGCCGTCCCCGACCGCAGGAACACCACCATGAACCAACCG
>DMMN01000362.1:0-3722 GCA_003453835.1 Bacteroidota bacterium
CGTGGCGCTTGGCTATCTTCTTCCTTCCATATCCACCTTCTGGGATGCTTTCTCGACCGGAACAACGAACATTCCGATTGCCATAGGCTTGATTCTTATGATGTACCCTCCGTTAGCGAAGGTTCGGTACGAAGAACTGCCGGGCGTCTTCAAAAACGTGAGGCTCCTCGTTCTTTCCCTCATACAAAACTGGATCGTCGGGCCCATTGTGATGTTTGTTNNGTCTTGTCGCATTCAATGCTTTGTTCCAAGTCCTGTTCTACTCCGTTTATGCGTATTTCTTCATAACTATTCTACCACCTCTGTTAGGCCTGAGCGGAGCAATTGTCGAGGTTTCAATTGTCGATATTGCTTCGACCGTTCTCATCTATCTTGGCATTCCCTTCGCGGCGGGCATGATCACTCGCTTGTTCTTTGTCAGACTGAAAAGCAAGGAGTGGTATCATCGGGTGATCGTTCCGAGGCTCTCTCTGGTCACCCCTCTTGCACTTCTGTTTACGATCTTCGTGATGTTTTCATTGAAAGGGGAGTTCATCATTCAATTGCCCGTCGATGTCATTCGGGCCGCAATTCCATACGCCATCTACTTTGCGCTGATGTTCTTCATGACGTTCTACGTTGCCCGGCGGATGGGATCCTCATATCCCAAGACGGCAACCGTGGCTTTCACCGCCGGCAGTAACGATTTCGAGCTCGCGATCGCAGTTGCGGTAGGAGTGTTCGGCATCAATTCGGGGGTAGCTTTTGCGACGGTGATCGGACCTCTTGTCGAGGTTCCCGTGCTCATCAGCCTTGTCAACGTTTCTCTCAAGTTGCAGAGAAAGTATTTTGCTCCTCAAGCGCATGTTTCAGCCGTTCAGGAGGCAACACCGAGTTGAGCGTAGAGAACAGCTAAGAGGGCAATCGGCGAAGCAAGGGTTGTATTTTCATCGGGGGGAAAAGTAGGGAGCGATACCTCTTTCGGTTGGCAGGTGTACGGACAACTTAACCTTCGACGACAAATCACTTCACGAGGACGACCTTCAACAATTGGAAAGGATCAAGGGTGCTCCTCACATAATACACTCCGCTTGCGAGCCCATCTCCCTTAAGGTAAACCATGTGTTCGCCCGCTTGTGCGTCGCCCGAAAAGAACGTCCTGCACTCCCTTCCTAATACGTCATAAAGCCGCAGGTCCAATCGCGCCGGACTTCCAAGAACAAATCGAATGACCATCGAGCTATTAAAGGGATTCGGATAGCCCTGGAAGAGACGGAAGCTCGTCGGCGGGTGTGTACCTTCCGCATCAACACGCGTTGTGATCTTCGGATAACTGACGCGGAGATTATCCAGGAAGACTGAACCCAAATAGACCATGCCCGCCTGGCGGCTGCTCCCCAGTTGAATCTCAATTCTCTTGATTCGTAGGGGGTACTGAAAATCTCCGCCAGATCCAATCGGGACGGGAGTCGAAAGGGGAGCGCGAATCGTGTCGAATGTCCCCACCCGGTTGGCAAACTTGTTCGAGTAGATCCTGAACAGTTCTCCGTCGTTATCCGTCACAACGTAAAAGAGACGATGCGATGCGCTATCCGAGCGCGCGTCGATGATGATCGAATCGGGCACGCCATAGACGGGGATGTCGGTGTCAAGGTAGGCGTAACTCAACTTGCTCGGGTCATACGTGAAGGCGTAATCCAACCTAAACGATCTCTCCCCAAGTGTCTTCGTCTCTTCCGATAGAGAGACACTTGTTGCCATCGTATCGATATTCTGGCCCGATACTCTCCATCCGACCAAGGTCTCCAGCGAGTCGAGAAGCCTCGTGCCTGTAGCGAGTTCCACCGTTACGTTTGCGGTGTCTGCAAATTGTAGGTACGAGGCGACAACCTTCGTCGAGCCGGGGCTCTTTCCTTTGAAGATTCCGTTTAGATCGGTCGTCCCGATCGAAGGATTTGTGACTCTCCACTGAAAGCTTTCCGGCGGGAGAGATTTTCTGATGTTATCGATGTCGTACGATTCGACCTGAAACGTCACGCGTCTCGATGTGTCGGTGACAACTGATTTTGGCGCGAGAGTTATCCGGCCTACATCTTTGATGACCACGCGTGCCGAATCCCGCATTGCATCGTACTCCGCGTAAACATACCCTGAATCTGATCTGCTCGCAGCCACGATCCGGCCGATGGCATCAACTGTTCCCAGGCGTGCACTGATACGATAACGAACTCGCGACGCCTCGAGCGGGATCGGATTAAAGTACTTGTCGTAGCCTGTGAAGGTTAACTGAACCGACTCGCCGCGGAAGATTCGCAGGCTGCGGGGGCTCAGCAATACGCTTGAAAGCGTGTCAGTCGGAGCTGAAGAGACGATGAGCAGCGCGTTCGCGACTGCGCGCTCATTTCCGTCGGACGGAACGTTCATGATCGCATCGCGGAGCACCATCGTGGTCGATCCACCACCATCCAAATTAAGCCCGTGCCGCACGCCGATCTTGATCATGAACTCCGCCAGCTCGTCGAGGGTCATCCCAACGCTGAGACCGGCACGCCGGCCATCGACCGTGATAAGATAGAGTGTCGAGCTGTCAGCCGAAAAGCCTCCTGCTGTTCGGGGCTCGCGCTGAAATGCATGCGACGGTCCCCCTTCCTGCGTGTATCCCTGCTGAACATGGTTCTGTCCGTTGAAGACGATTTTCGGATACCCGCTCACAAGCTCTTTCAACTTCGCCGGGGCAGGAGAGATTCCAAGCCAGAGTTTCAGCGTGTCTCGCTGACGGACTGACGTGTCCAACAGCGCCTTCGACGAACCGTGTGCAGAGAGCACACCCAACCCCGCGGGAATCGGGATGCCGGGTTTCCCTTGCACAATGCTGTCGGCGACACAACGGAGCGTGTCGTTGGCGAGCCAAGATCCCAGTGGTCGGATCAAGACCTCTGTTCCGTATTCATTCGTTCCGGTGGTTGTTCCTTTGTAGCGATTGTAGAGAACAAGTTGATTCTCCCCTCTTGCCGTGTTGACGCCGGCAATGGTCCGGACGGTGTTCGCGAGAATCAACTTCGCAGAGAGCGTTACCGTGTTCAACATCGGTCTGCTGTTGACGTCGAATCCGAGCGTCGATTTGAGGGGCGGGCTACCGGGGTTGCGGAGGATCTCTCCGTTCACGATTTGAATGTTGATGGGAACTCCGGTGCCTGTGTCATAGAAGTCGCCGTTGACGGCCGCGACGACCAGGTGACCGGGGCGGCTTTTTCGTCGTGCCATGGAACTCGTTCGCTCAAAAGAGCCTTGACCGGTTGCCCCGAGCCGATCGTTCGACTTCGCCGTCTCGATGGACATATACTGGTTCTTGAGATCAACAGTCAGGACGTTGATGTTCCATGGGACGCTTGAATTGACAATGCGCGTGTGCCACATGCCCGGGCCGACAGGTCTGTGCGCCACGGTGTCGTAACCGACCTGGGCTACGGTTCGCGCTGTGAGCAAGAGACCAATACAGAGCCTAAAGATGTTGCGCATGGCACGCTGCTCATCTTTCGTAATCAATGTGATCGGCTATTTCTCCGCATGCCGAACGAGATAACGATAGCATTTGAAAACTCTTGATGCAACCGGCACGAGCACTCTGCTCGCCACTCCGGAATGAAACAAACTCCGCAAGAATCGGGTGGATGTTCTCCGGAGAAACCTCTATACTTGCATCAGTCGTATCTGCTCAGTTATTCAAGTTGACCGCTTCGCAG
>DMMN01000362.1:3805-3929 GCA_003453835.1 Bacteroidota bacterium
AACTTGAGTCAGTTACTTAACCACGGATAGCGCACCGATTTACACGGATGTTGAATCATGGGACAATCCATCCGCATATACCAAGTCTGGACAGCTTGGGTTTGAAACTTCATATCCCCTATCG
>DMMN01000327.1 GCA_003453835.1 Bacteroidota bacterium
TCATTCACGCCTTTTGCACTCTGGAGTGCGTCCGCCATTCCGTAGCGTTGCGGATGTACATCACCGCCGCCGGTGAGAAGAAGTCCATCGAGATTTTCGATCTCGTCCTCATTCTTTAGGAGGTGCGAAAGTCTCACCAGCTCGATCTTCGGATCGGTCCGATGGATCCACTCAATGTAGTGTTCGAGCTTTCGCTCGGATCCAAGGTTGTCAGTTATGCCGATGCGTGCCCGGCCTTCGATCATTCATCCCTCGACAGTAACTACTCAGCCAAAAACCNNTAATTCGCGTGTTTAGTGGGCATTAGGTCAAGGTGAGTAGTTACCCTCGACATTTGATAACTTCCTGTGCTCAAATCTTTGCAGCCTCTGTTGCAGCACTTCCTCACCTGAGAGAACCACCTGCTCTATTTCGACATAGAACACGGGATTGTTTTCGAACAAGTCGTTCGCCGTCTCTCTCATTCCGCCCAATCGGGCGACATCCTTCTCCGTCGTGAGGAGATACTCGGCGCCCTCTTGCCGGAATGTCCCCAGCACCTTCGATACATCCTGTTCACTGAACCGATGGTGATCGGGGAAGGCCAGATGCCGCTTGATGTTCAGCTTCAGGGAACCAAGCACTCGCTCGAACGATCGAGGATCCCCAATACCCGAGAATGCCACGACGGACTTTCCGTTCAGACCGGCGAGATCGATGCTGAAATTCGATTTGGCTCGTCGGACCGCATTCACGCGCGTCCCGACTCCAATGATTGGCTTGTCCACCCAACGTTCCACCCGTTCTTTTGCGCGATCGAACTCCGTAACATCATCGCATCTCGAAATCACAACAAGGTCTGCCCGAAGAAGCGACCTTCGTGGCTCGCGGCAATTCCCTGCCGGGAGAAGCCACGCAGGTTCAAACACTTCATCCACCGATACGACGGCAATGTCAAGATCGCGGTGAAGCGAGCGATGTTGGAACCCGTCATCGAGCAGGACGAGGCTCGACTTGAATTTCTCCACCGCGTACTGCGCGCCCCGTGCCCGCCGTTCATCGACGATGACGACAACGTCGGTGAGCTTTGCGGCGAGTTGGGCGGGCTCGTCACCCGCCACGTCGGCCTCGGCACAAATCGTTCGACCGTTACTGACGACGACCGTCCCACTCCCTTTACGCTTGTAACCGCGACTGACAATCGCAACCTTGTGACCCCTTTGGGAAAAGCGCCGAGCGAGCAACTCGACGAACGGCGTCTTTCCAACTCCTCCTGTGGAGATATTCCCGACTGATACGACCGGAACGGCGATCCTCCGCATACCGAATAGTCCAATGTCAAAGAGCCAATTGCGGATCACCACCCCCAGGCCGTAAAGAAACGAGAATGGGATCAAAAGTATGCGAAGCGAATGAACGCTCATGCGATCTGGAGGATTCGTTCGGCGACGCGGCGCGAGGCGCCAACCTCACCGAGTTTTCCCTTGAGGCTTGCGAGTTCCTGCTTCATCGACGCCAGCCGTTCCTTGCTTCGAAGGATCGCGAGCGCCTCGTTCGCCAGATTCGATGCAGTCGCTTTGTGTTGAATGAACTCAGGAACGATTTGCCTTCCGGCCACGATATTCACCAGACCGATGTTCTTCACGCGAATCAGCAAGCGGCCCAACAGATAGGTGACCCACGAGGTCTTGTAGACGACCATCATGGGGGTTTCGAACAACGCAGTCTCAAGCGTTGCCGTGCCCGAAGTGACCAGCGCGAAATCCGAATGCTCCATCACTTCGTAGGTCGCATCTTTGACGAGATGAACATCTTCCACCGAATACATCGTTCGGAAGTATTGCTCTTCCAACGTCGGCGCGACGGCGACGACAACCTCCATATCTTCCTCCCCTGCGATGACACGCGCCGCCTCGAGCATTTCGGGAAAGATCTTCTCGATCTCCTGGACCCGACTTCCCGGCAACACGCCCAGTAACTTCTTTTTCGGATCGAGCCCGAATCGCTTGAAGAATCCCTTCCGGTCAAGATCAGTTTTCATTGATTCGAGCAACGGATGGCCGACGAACTCCGCGTCTATTCCCTCCATCTGATAGAGCTCGACTTCGAACGGGAAGATGACGAGCATCTGGTCGACAACACCGTGCATCTTTTTCACGCGCGAGCGATGCCACGCCCATACCTGGGGGCTGATGTAATAGACGACCTTTGCACCGCTTCGTTTCGCTGCCACTGCGAAGCGAAGATTGAAACCGGGATAGTCGATCAACAGAACAACGTCCGGCCTCCGGTACTTGAGAAGCGATTCGAGCGTCTTCTTGACCGATCGGATGACCGGGAGATGTTTCACCACTTCAACGAATCCCATGAAACCGAGCTCGTTGATATGATAGACGATCTCCATTCCCGCCCGCTTCATCTTGTCTCCGCCAACTCCGAAGATGTCGATGTCCGGGCTGTTCCGCTTCAGCTCCCGTACGACGCCGGCGCCGTGCAGATCGCCCGAAGCTTCACCGGCGATGACCATGACGCGTTTCACCATTCCCGGCCTCGGGACCAAAGAATGACAAGAACCAGCGCGACCAAGCCGAGCGCTTGCAGCGTGCGCGTCTCGGAGCGAAACGCTTCTTTCCATCTCGGCCGTTGATGCTCCTGGGCGGGATGCCGATATGGCCGGACCCGCGGCAGGAACCGCGGCACGTTGCTCTTGAATTCGAGATACCCCGCACCGAACTCCTTCTCAAGAAATTCTTCCTCGAGCGTCACGATCATCACATACTGAAAGGCAAACCACGCGGCTGCGACAGTGACCAACCAGGGAAAGAGCGCGTTCGACATGATCCCGATGCCGACATACATCACGATATTACCGACATAGAGTGGATTTCGGACGAACGCAAACGGACCCGACACGATCACCTCCGGGGCGCCAACGCTCCCCGTGGCGCGTGTGAGACTTCCCGCATACGCGACTCCCCAGAACCGAATCGACTCACCGAGCACCGCCAGCACTCCTCCTCCGAGCATGCTTCGATCCGTCGGGCCGGCGAAGATCACCATCGCGAGAAGAAACGGAATCGGCGTATAGCTTCGATAGTGGAACAGTCGTTTTCGGAAATCGTTCAAGCTCATCTTTGGTATTCAGCCGATGGTTTCGGCGTGTCACCCTTGCATAAACGCGTCGCGCCGAGCCATGCCGGCCTCACGCCGCGTCTTGATCCGGCGCCGGCTCAAGATCTGTTCTATCTTTCTTTGCACGTCTCCGAAATGGCGGTATTCGAAGTAGGTGATATTCTGTTCCTGACAATACTTGATCAGGTCTTTCTTCGCGAAGATGATATCCGCGTACCGTACCGGGCAACGGTCGGAGATGCCGTCACCGACGTAGACGATGACATCCTCATCGCCCGACTGGGTCAACATGTGATTCCGTTTGCAGTTTCCACAGAGCAAGCACTCCGCGTCCGTGTATGGAAACGAAGGGACCAGCTTCGTCAGAGAACCCTGTCGATCGAATTCCAGATGGTTCGCATAGAACTTCACATCGTGGAGGTCATGCACACGGAGAAGATGTTCGATGTAAAAATCGAGGCCGTCGCTGAGGATGACCAGTGGCATTTCCCGTAGTCGGCAGAACTCGACGAACGATCGGAAACAGGGATCGAGTGTGAACTGGTCAAGAAACGCGGCCAACTGTTCCTTCGTCAAGCTTTCGACGCACTCGCATTCCTGCTCCAGACACCGGCGTGCATCGATTTCGCCGTTGAAGTACTTCTCCACACTATCGATCGACCGGTGGCCACCGAAAGTCTGGAACAACCGATTGCCCACATCCTCCGTGGCCGTTGTCCCGTCGAAATCACAAAACACGCGAATCATGCTCGGCGCTCCACCGCCTCTCCGTCAATTAGTCGCGACGGCTTCATGAAACCTCACGGAGACGAGCTTCGAGATGCCTTCCTCTTCCATCGTGACGCCGTACAGGGCGTTCGTNNTCCAGCGGCGCGTCGACTTCGTCGAGGATGCAGAACGGACTAGGCTTGACGAGGTAGATCGCAAACAGGAGCGCGATAGCCGTAAGGGTTTTCTCCCCCCCCGAGAGCAAGTCGATGGACGTCGGTCTTTTCCCTCGCGGCTTCGCGATGATTTCGATGCGAGCCTCCAGCGGATCCACCCCTTCTTCGAGCCGGAGGTCGCACTCATCCCCTTCGTCGAACAGTCCCTTGAAGGTCGTAATGAAATTCTCACGGATCTTGCCAAACGTATCGAAGAACTGGCGCTGGGCGGTGGTGTTGATCTCCTCGATGGTAGTGAGAAGCGTTTGCTCGGATTCGACGAGGTCGGTCTTTTGCGCGTTGACGAAATCCAGCCGCTCTTTCTCGCTCTTGTACTCGTCGAAGGCCGCGAAGTTCACCGGGCCGAGCGAACGAATTTTCTCTTTGAGGGTCCTCACCTCTTCCCGTGCCGTGTGGAAATCGAACGCCTCGTTGTCTTCGAAG
This sequence comes from Bacteroidota bacterium, assembly GCA_003453835.1. Taxonomy (GTDB): domain Bacteria; phylum Bacteroidota; class Ignavibacteria; order UBA10030; family UBA10030; genus UBA10030. The sequence continues at coordinate 4,479 of DMMN01000327.1, forward strand.
CTCTGAAGCTGCAGGTCCAGCTCGAACTCCTCCTTCGCCCGTGAGGTGAGGTTCTCCGCCTTCATGGTGAGCTCCTGGATCTTGAACTCCAGATCGTGTGCCGCCTTCAAGGAACCCTCGTGCTTCATACGCTCATCCTTGAGCTTCATCTCGATCTCCTGCACCTGTGCCCGCTTGCCGGAGAATTCCTTCTCAACCGATTTCTTCTTTTCGCCGAGGAGATCATACTCGATCCGAGCAGAGCCGAGCATCTCTTCGGATTCCTTCAGCTCGGAGCGGAGGATTTCGATTTCCTCCCTCGCCGAGGCGATATCGGCCGTACGTTGTTCGAACGAGGCGGCCAGCGTCTTGGTGGTTGAGGCAGCGTGTTCGATCTCCTGCCGGATACTTCGTTCCTCGCCTTTCAGCGACATCACGTGGAGGTTTGCCTCGTTAGCGATGCGAGAGAATTCATCCCAGAGGGCCTCCATCGTCTCCAACTGGCTTGTGGCCACCCCCAGTTGGCGTTCCGCCTCCGCCTTTTCCCGTTCGATCCGTTCGATCATCGGGATGAGCGAGTCCAACTCCTGGGTGAGAGTGGAAATTTCCTGCTCCATTTTTTTCGCTTCGATCTGATTGCGCTCGATATTTTCCGCTGCACGCTTTTTCTCAAATTCGAGCTGTGCGATGCGCACTTCGACCGTCGTCATCTGTTGCTCGATCGCACGAGCCTCCTCGGTGAGCTGCCTGATATCAATGCGGCTCAAATCCCCAAGCTTCTCATCAATCTCTCGCCGAACCTGTTCCCGACGGTGCTCAAGCTGACGTAACTCCTCGCCCAGTTCCTCCATTTGCGAACGCTGGCCGATCCGGCCACCTTCATCCTGGCGTACGCTTCCACCACGGAGAATTCCTTTGTCCGTCACGACCTCGCCTTCCAGCGTGATGCATCGAATTCCGCGCTGGCGACCGATCACCGTTCGTGCGGCCTGGACATCCGCGACGACAAGGGTGTCGTCGAGAAGGACCTGATACAACTCGCGATGCCGGTCGCTACTATGCACAAGCGTGCTCGCCCACCCGACGACGCCGGGATCGCTCAATAACGGGCGATGGTTCATCAGCTTCGGCAAACGGTCAAGACAGATGAACGTTGCTTTGCCTTTCTGATTCTTTTTCAAAAACTCGATGGCGGAGTACGCGTGGTCGATACTGTCGATGATCACATAGCTCGACGTTTCACCCAGGGCGGTCTCCACCGCGACCCGATAGCGGGGATCGACGGTCACCGCCTCGCCGACGGTGGTCTGGATGGTCGATTTCCAATCATCGCTGGAGATCAGATACCGGGCTCCTTCCGAGTAACCGTCGAAATTCTCCACCAACCCCTTCAGGAAATCCAACTTCGCCTGCTTGCGTTCACTGGAGCTTCGAAGCTCGAACTCATGGTTCCGCATCGCCTCGATCTCCTTCTGAAGCTCGCCCTTGCGATCCTCCATTTGATGGACTCTCACCTCGGCCTCGGCGTGTCGCCGGCGAAGCTCCCGATCATCGATGGTCAGCCGGCCGACGAGCTCCGAATTCTTTTCGATGTCATGCGCCGAAACGATATTCTCTTCCGCCGTGTATTCGATTCTCCCCCGGATGTTCTCGATGCGCGCCTTTGCCTGTCCCTCACGATTCCTCTGTTCCGACATCGAGTGCAGCAAGCTGATCACGCGATCCTGGTGGGCCTTCATCTCAGCCTTCTTTGCGTTGAGCTGCTGTTCGAATTGATCGCGCTCCTCTTTCTTCCGCACGTATGCTGCCTCAGCCTGCGCCACCCTCCCTTGCACGTCGACAAGCTTCGATTCGAATTCCTCCTGCCGGAGGGTTAGCTCTTCCTGTCGCCGGCGTAAGTCGATTTTTTCTTTCTCATAGCGCTCGATGTTGTGCGTGAGCGAGCGGCGACGCTCGTTCGATGTGGCAATGGTTTGTTCGAGTTGATGAACTCTCGTTTGCTGATCGCCCAGATCGGTTTGAATTTCAGCCAGCCGGTCCTCCTGCTCGCGGAGTTCGGTTCTCAGCACATCGAGGAGCGTTTCCTCCTGGGAAAGCTCAACGTCGATCCGGGTCTTCTCGGTCACCGCGAGGTTGAGTTGCTCTCGCAGGGGAGCGATTTTGGTGACGACGCTCGCGTACTCGCGTGCGAGGAGGTTCGTCTCCAGCGTTTGAAGTTGTTTGGCAAATTCGTTGTAACGCTTTGCCTTGTGCGCCTGTCGTTCGAGCGAGTTGACGGCCTTCTGAACTTCGCGGACGATGTCGTTGACGCGCGTAAGATCATGTTGGACGCTCTCGAGTTTTCGATAGGCGTCCTTACGGCGGTGTTTGTATTTCGTCACCCCCGCGGCTTCCTCAAAGAGTCGGCGGCGCTCATCTGCCCGTTCGCTGAGGATCGTTTCGACCATCTTCAGCTCAATCACCGAGTACGCGTCCGCCCCCATGCCGGTATCCATGAAGAGATCGCGGATGTCCTTCAGGCGGCAGAGGGTCTTGTTGAGATAATACTCGCTCTCTCCCGAGCGGTACACCCGCCGAGTGACGGTCACCTCCGAAAACTCAGTAGGGAGGATCCCCTTCGTGTTTTCAATGGTTAGCGACACCTCCGCCATGCTCAACGGCTTGCGATTGCGTGTGCCGTTGAAAATAACGTCTTCCATCTTGTCGCTCCGGAGCGTTGTCGGCCGTTGTTCACCGAGCGCCCAACGGATCGCATCGACGACGTTCGTCTTTCCGCATCCGTTCGGCCCGACGATGGCGGTGAGACCCGCATCGAACGTTAGTCCGACTTTCTGCGCAAACGACTTGAAACCGAAGACTTCGAGTTTGGAGAGATACATTACGTCAGGCTCCGTGCAATGTGGAGAATGAACTCGAAGTATGCGATAATCGCATACGCGCTCTCGAAGTAGATCAGGATCCCGCCGAGGACAAGGACCGTGAAGCCGAGACCCCCTAGAAACGCCCGGGCGGGGCTTACATCATAGAGCACCGAGACGCCTTTGAGCACCCGCACCAAAGACCAGGCAAAGACGAATAGCATGAGTGCAAACGCGGGGATGACGTAGAAATCCGTTTCGAGCAGCTTGAACAGTGCCATGCCGAGCGGGCTGAGAAAGACGATCGGCAGCGATCCCCAGATGGCTACGGCGAACGCGTGATACCAGAAAATCCGCACCTTCACCAGAACCGAAAAGAGCTTGATGCAACCGGCAGTGATCGGATACCACAACAGAAAGAGAAGCGAGAAAGCCGCGATACCCTGGAACGGATTCCACACCGCTGCGATGAGCCACTCCTTCAGCGTGTCCCAAACGACGAGCTGCGTCAGGATGTAGTCCGCGAAGGGATTGGTTCGATAATGGTAGAGGATGCCGGAGAGCATCAGCCCCATCGTCATCGATGCGGCAATCGAGAGGATGATGGTCTGCGGGACGGAGACGGAGTGGACGTCGCGCAGGTCTGCAAAAAAATTGTACGGCCGGATGAGCGAGCGCTTGAACGTTTCGTTGAAGCGGCGATTGTAGTGATAGACGTACGCGACGACGAAAATGATCAGAAAACCGTACGCGATATGTGCGACGGGGAAGGTGGAACGGAACCGACCGATCGGAAGCGCCGTGATCTTCTCGCTGTTGTAAAGCGATTTGACGTGATCATACGACGCGCGCTTCTCCCGGTTCCGGCTCACAAGGCCCATCGGATAGACGTAGGGCTCGCCGATGTTCACCGTCATGATCGGCCGATCGCCCCGCCAATCGGCGAACGAGGCGATGAAGGATCCCGCAATCTTCGCCTCCTTGATGGCCGCATAGAATTTTTCGAAGAAGCGTGCTTGCGCCTCTTGCGACATCGGGTCGCTGTACCCGTTCCGGTTGTTCGGCTCGACGTCCTTTCCGTAGCGGAGGAGCAGAACCGGCCGGTCCGGATGTTTCTTCTTCCACTCCATCAGCAACGCCTTAAACGATTTCACATCTCCCGTTGGGAGACTCACCGCAGCGATATTNNGACCATCCGCTCGACATAGCCTCGCGACCGAGGATCCGCGGAATCGAATTCATCCCCGATTCCCCACGCCAGGATGCTCGGCTGCGACTGATCCCGCCGCACCATCTCGTTGAGCATAGTCTCCGCCAGCACCTGAAATGACTCCTGATCAAGAATCTCAGCAGGGACGTTAAAGGCAGGTATCTCGATCAGCGCGAACAACCCATACCGGCTGCAAAGGTCAAGCACATACGGATGAGGAGGATGAAAGACAAACCTGATCGAGTTCGCTCCCATCATCTTGATGAGCACGATATCTTTCTCCATCTGCTCGTAGGTGAGCGAGGCTCCGTAGGTGGGAGAATCCTCGTGCCAGAGAACTCCGTTCATCACCATCCCCTTGCCGTTCACGTGGAAGAGAGCATTCTTGACTTCGACCCTCGTGAAACCAATGGGTCGATCAAGCTCGTCCACCAACTTTGTTTGCTTCCCCTCCTGGACGACGACTTTTGCCTTGAGGAGATAGAGCTCGGGGTTTTCGGGGCTCCAGAGCTTCGGAGCGTTGACTGCAAGCGATGCTTGCACTTCAATGTCTCGGTTTACCAGAACATTCACGGGTTGAGGCGACGATTGCGCGACGATCGCCCCAGAGTACTTCTCCGCAAGCTCGAGGACAAACATCGGCTGGCCCGACCGGACGCGCACGCTCACGCTGTCATCCGATCCTTCGAGCACCTTGCTGTTGAGCGTGGCCGTGACGTTTACCGTACCCTGTGCCAACGCTTCATCCACTCCCGATTGCAGCCGTAGCTCGTCAATCCACAGTTTCGGGACGGCGAGAATGTAGAGGTCTCGCAGGATGCCGCCATAGTTTCTCCATCCCCAGATCTGTTTTCGCAGCGGAAGCGTGGAGCGGGCACTCAGAGTGTTGTTGACGATAATCTTGACGGCATTCTCGGCACCGAGTTGAAGGGTGTTGTCGGGAATCTCGAACTCAATGGTTGTGTATCCTCCGACGTGTTTGCCGATGAAGACGTCGTTCAGATAGATCTCGGCGTCGTGATTGATGCCGAGAGCTACGATCTTGAACGAACACGTGCTCAGCATCCCTTCAGTCACCGTGAACCTCCGCACGAATGTGACCCGTCCTTGATAGTCGAACGAACTCGGGACCTTCACATCGTCCCAGCTCGCGTTGTCCAGAGAATAGGACCAGGTTCCTGAGAGGTCGATCTTCGACCGAGTAGGGGTGTCGGGATGGATCGCGGCATCGGATCCACGCAGAGTGCGCTGACCATTCTCGTAAATCCTAGGCTGCGCGAATGACGAAGTGGTAAGGAGGAGGGTAAAAACTACAAGGATTCGGGGAGAAGATTTAAGAGATTTTTGGACTTTTTTCGTCAATTCTCTGGTTTCGCTGTAAGGAATGAAGCCAATCCGCCGTGGCGAATCTGCTTATGGAAACTTGGGTAGAATATAACACCAGAATGCCCTGAAATCAATGAAAATTATTACATTTTCACGACATCAGGGCAACGTAAGTCCCACAAATTCAAGAGCTTGTCTCAAGACACTTTAAGAATAGGGCATCATCTTCCTCAAGTTAAGAAGGATTGCTGGAAAAGACGGAGAGCAGCTCTACCGAACGCCGGCCTTGACTATTGAGGCAAACGAATCAGCTTTCAGGCATGCTCCGCCGACCAGTGCTCCGTCGATGTCCGCCTGGGAAAGCAGTTCCGCGGCATTATCAGCTTTGACACTTCCACCATACTGGATCACCACTTTTTCCGCTGTAGCCCAAGAGTAGAGCTGACCAATCAGCTTGCGAATCGAGAGATGAACGTCTTCTGCTTGCTGGGGCGTCGCATTCTTTCCGGTGCCAATCGCCCAAACGGGCTCGTAGGCGATGATGAGCTTTTCAACATCCGAAGAGGGAATGTCCTTCAGGACGCCCTTCACCTGCGTCGACACGATCAGATCGGTGATGTTCTTTTCGCGTTCCTCGAGGGTCTCTCCTACGCAGATGATCGGAATCAGGCCGGAGGCGATAGCCTTGCGTGCTTTCTTATTGATGAACTCATTCGTCTCACTGAAGTATTGTCTCCGCTCTGAATGTCCGAGAATGACATATCGGCACCCGATAGACGTGAGCATCCTCGGTGAGATCTCTCCCGTGAAAGCACCTTCGTCTTCGTGATACATGTTCTGGGCTCCGAGAGCGATCTCTGTCCCTTCGAGAAGCTTCCTGGCAAGCGCCAACGTAGTGAATGGAGGGCATATAATGACTTTCGCCGAGCCGAAGTCAAAGTTGAGCGCGCTCTTGAGTCCGTTAATGAGTTCTTCCGTCTGATGAACGTCCTTGTTCATCTTCCAATTGCCTGCTATGGTCTTGGGTCTCATGGGAGTGTCGGTTTGGTGATTGAATGTGTTGAGAACGATACTTCAGTCGGGTAGTTGTCTAAGCGTCTTAGTCGTTGCGGCGCCTCTGAGGCAGACTTGAGAGTCTTCTTCTGTCTCCAAATGCCGCGATCCTACCGTTTCGACGCGTCCAGCTTTTTCCGCAGCAACTCGTTCACGAGCTTGGGATTCGCCTTTCCTTTGCTCAGCTTCATCGCCTCGCCGACGAAGAAACCGAACACCTGTGTTTTTCCGGCGAGGTAGGAGTCGTGTTGCGCCTTGTTGTTGGTGAGAACTTGGTCGATGATCTGTTCAATAGCCGCCGTGTCGCTGACCTGAACGAGCCCTTTCTTCTCGACGATTGATNNATCGATCATCTCCGCCATGTGAGCGGGAGTGATGGGAAAGTCGCCGATGGCCATCTTCTCGTTGTTCACGATGCGGAGAACATCTCCCATGGTCCAGTTGCCGGCCATCTTGTAGATTTCTTCGTTCCTCACTTTGAGATGGCGGATGATTCCTTCGAAGTAGTCGGCGAGCGGTTTGTCGGTTGTCAGGACATCCGCGTCGTACTTCGGGATCCCGTACTCCTTCATAAACCGATCGCGTCGTTCCGTGGGAAGCTCCGGTAAGGTCTTTCTCAACTTGTTGATCCAAGCTTCGTCGACTAGGACGGGAACGAGGTCGGGGTCGGGAAAATAGCGGTAGTCGTGCGCCTCTTCTTTGGAGCGCATCGGCACCGCGAGTCCCTGGCTTGCGTCCCAGAGTAACGTTTCCTGGACAACCGACTCGCCCGATTCGATCAGGGCGATCTGTCGGTTGATCTCGTACTCAAGCGCCTTCTCGACGAAGCGAAACGAATTCATGTTCTTCACTTCGGTCTTCGTCCCGAATGTCGATTCTCCCTTCAGTCGGACCGACACATTTGCGTCGCACCGCAGGCTTCCTTCTTCCATGTTCCCGTCGCAGATGCCGAGATAGGTGACAATCTGGTGCAGCTTTTTCAAATAGGCCACCGCTTCGTCCGCGCTACGCAGATCCGGTTCCGATACAATTTCGAGCAACGGAGTACAGGCCCGGTTAAGATCGACGCCCGAGCCGGCGCCAACGGTAGCGAGATCCCCGTGAACCAGTTTTCCCGCATCCTCCTCCATGTGTATCCGGGTTATACCGACCCGTTTCAGTTGTCCCTCAACCTCGATGTCGAGGTGCCCATCGGTGCAGATGGGAAGTTCGAACTGGCTGATCTGGTA
>DMMN01000285.1 GCA_003453835.1 Bacteroidota bacterium
TCGAACATGAAGCTTACGTCGTGATGTTGTGGACGGCCGTCGCAGTGCCCTTTGTTCTCGTTACGGGCGTGTTGCGCGCAACGCAGATGGCGTATCAACGGTTTGATCTCGTCAATCTTTTCCAGGGTGCGCTCGGTCTCGTGCAGTGGCTGGGTGCAGTCATTTGTGTTTCGGTTGGTCTCGGCCTCGTTGAGATTGTCGCCGTTTCGGTTGCGGGACGAGTGCTTGCGGCGATCGGGAGCTTGGTGACGGTGGCAAGGATGATCCCGGGCGGTTGGCGCTAGGGATTCTCCTTGGGGGGGGATCCAGCAAAGAAGTTGGTTCGGTATGGTGGGTGGGTGACAGTTTCACAAGTAATATCCCCGCTCTTCCAGTACGTCGATCGCTTCCTGATCGCCAGTATTCTGACTCTCAGTGCGGTCGCGTACTATTCAATCCCGCAAGAGATTGTCCTGAGGTTGCTTGTGATTCCTATGAGTCTTAGCCTCGTCCTCTTTCCATCCTTCAGCACAACAAAGGAATGGTCGTCCTCCCTCTATGCGCGTTCCGTGAAATACTTGCTCGTTGTCTTGCTTCCCGTAACGCTTGCCGTAGTCGCGTTCGCCCCCGAGTTTCTGACTTGGTGGATTGGGAGTGACTTTGCACGGGGATCAACGCCCCTTTTGCAGATTCTGGCAGTCGGATTCTTGTTCAACGCGATGGCTCAATTGCCGGCGACCGCCCTCTTGGCTCGGGGATATCCGGAGATTGTGGCAAAGTTACATTTGCTGGAAATCGTCCCCACCCTGGTTCTCACTGCCTTCCTTCTTCTGGCCTTTGGTCTTCCCGGTGCAGCGCTCGGGTGGTCACTGAGGGTCGCTGTCGATTGTGTCCTCCTCTTTGTTGCCGCGCATCGGCTTCTTCCCAATATGAACAAGACGATGTGGGGCATTCCAGGATTGCGAGGAGTTGGCGCGATTGCCGCTGCCTTGGTACTCTATGTAGCTGGGATGATCTTGCCATGGAGCGAAACGAGAATCGCTCTGACGGGATCTTCTCTTGGAGTCTATGCGGTTGCGGTATGGATTTTCCTCTTTGACGCATCGGATCGAGCAGTATTCCACCAACTCAGGATCCGGTTCTTTGAAGAATCCTAGCCGGGGAGAGGTTTTCTGTGGAGTTATCGATCATTGTTGTAAACTACAACACACGCGACCTCCTCCGGGAGTGTCTCGCTTCACTCGCTGCGGAGACGGAGGCAATCCCATATGAGACCATTGTTGTCGACAATGCCTCGACGGATGGAAGCCAGGAGATGGTGGCCCAGGAGTTTCCCACGGTGAGGCTTGTTGTTAACTCGGAGAACAGGGGCTTTGCCGCTGCGAATAATCAGGCAATCAAACATTCGTCCAGCCGGTACGTTCTCTTGCTCAATTCCGACACAAAGATTCTAGATGGGGCCGTTCAAAAGACACTGCACTTCATGTACCAGAGACCGGAAGCTGCCATCGTCGGATGTAAGCTCCTGAATCCCGATGGGACACTTCAGCCCTCTTGCAGAGGATTCCCCTCAGTTTGGAACTTGTTCGCCGAAAGCCTCTTTCTCCATCTGCTCTTTGCCAACACCCGACTCTTCGGTCACTATCATATGAGTTTTTTCGACCACGGCGAAGTACGGGATGTAGACATCATCAAGGGTGCGTTCATGATGATTCGCCGAGAGGTCTTTGAGACCATTGGAGTATTTGATGAGTCTTATTTCATGTACACGGAGGAAGTGGATTTCTGTTACCGAGCGCACCGTCACGGTTATCGAACTTCTTTTTTTCCCTCGGCAGCGATCATCCATTATGGGGGTGGTTCAACCGAGAGCTTGGAGACATTCTCTGAACAACTCCATCTTACGCAGCTCCAATTCATAAAGAAACATTTCCGTGGCATACGGCGCTTGGCCGGGATCTTTCTCAAGGTGACGGGGATTGCGACGCGCGTGGTGGTCTATTTCGTAATGGGGATGTTCACGCTGCGATCCGGTTTGCTCCAGAAGTCTCGTGCGTACGCCGTTGCGTTCCGAAGGATTATGCGATGAGGGCAAACAACGGATGCCCTGTTTGCGGGGGTTACATATTCAAGCGCACGCCTTACTTCTATCGGTTTGGCGGGAGAACCATAGAGATCGTCCAATGTTTCGGGTGTAACCTCGGGACGCTCTCGCCGATGCTCTCGGCGGAGGATATTACGGCTCTCTATAGTGTGGATTATTTCAAGTCCGATTATCACTGCGGCGTTTTGTCCGGTTCTTATGCTGATGAGTTGGAATCCCTCCGGAAGGAGTTTCACCCAACGCTCTCGCTCATCCTCGGCTTCAAGAAAGAGGGAACGTTTCTCGAGATCGGATGTGCGGGTGGAGCAATGCTCGCGGAAGCACGCGACCATGGATATCAGACCATTGGAGTTGAGCTTTCCCCGGAGATGGCATCCTGGGGGAGAAATCATCTTGGTCTCGATATCCGGACGGGAACCCTGGAGGGTCAGAAATTTCTGAATCACGCGTTTGATGTCGTCTTTCTCGGGGATGTTATGGAACATCTCCCGGATCCCAAACAGACATTGGTGGAAATCCGGCGCATCCTGAAGTCGGATGGCATTCTTGTGCTGGCATATCCTATGGAACTGAACCATATGGCCCCCCGATTGCGCAGGCTTATCGGTCTTCGGAGAGAGTCACCCCATAAACCCTATCACCTGTTCTATTACAATACGTCGAATATGAGGAGGCTTCTTGAAGGATTGGATTTCCACGTGCTTCTTGGGAAAGAGGATAAATTGGTTCGGATACATCCGGCGATGTCGAAGCTCCTGGATCAGATCAATCACGCAGCGACGACTGTCTTTGGGGTGATGGGTGATCGGGGAGTATCGATCGCCGCTCCAAAACGCTGAGGTAGTTTCCTTGTCGCTGACCACACCCGAACGAACTTGATGGAGAACCATATGTCTAACAGAAAGACCGCGTTTGTTTCCGGCGCCGGGGGATTCATCGGAAGCCATCTCGTGAAACATCTCAAGCACGAGGGATACTGGGTGCGCGGTGCCGATCTGAAGTACCCGGAATTCTCCGCCACTGCAGCAGACGATTTCCACATCGGTGATCTTCGCGACCAGACGTTCTGCCGACAAATGCTCGATCGGCATTTTGATGAAGTATACCAGCTCGCAGCCGACATGGGTGGGGCCGGTTACATTTTCACCGGCGACCATGACGCGGACGTGATGCATAATTCCGCGAGCATCAACCTTAACTTGGTTGAGCTGTGCCGCATGCAGAAGGTTGGAAGGATGTTCTATTCATCCTCTGCCTGCATGTACCCCGCCTATAACCAGCAGGATCCGGATAATCCGAAATGTTCCGAGGACTCTGCCTATCCGGCGGAGCCGGACAGTGAATATGGCTGGGAAAAGCTCTTTAGTGAACGGCTATACCTCTCGTATCATCGCAACCATGGTTTGGAGGTTCGGATTGCCCGCTATCACAACATTTTCGGACCTGAAGGAACATGGGCTGGCGGAAGGGAAAAGGCCCCTGCGGCCATATGCAGGAAGGTCGCGGAGGCCCCCGACCACGGCGAAATAGAGATATGGGGAGACGGAAAGCAAACCCGATCCTTTCTCTACATTGACGAATGTATCCACGGCACGCGAAAACTGATGGCCTCCGGCTTCACCGGTCCCGTCAATATCGGCTCCGAAGAAATGGTCACGATTGATCAACTTGTGCAGATGGTGGCCGTTATCGCAGGCAAGCACTTGACGATCAAACACATATCGGGTCCGACGGGTGTCCGCGGACGCAATTCTGACAACAAGCTCATCAGGGAACGACTCGCATGGGCACCTTCCTTGCGACTGCAGGATGGCCTTGAGAAAACGTATCAATGGATTGATCAACAGGTGCGGTCGCGGAATGAAGCGGTGAAAGAGGCGTGAAATACGGTTGAGATTCCAACGAAGGACCTTCAGCGTGTTGTACGCGAATCCGGACGAATGAACATACTTCAATTGGCCCCACAAGTCCCCTTCCCGCTGTCAGATGGCGGCAAGGTCGGCATCTTCAATATTACCAAGCACCTTGCTCGCCGGGGGCACCGGATTACCATGCTCGCGTTGCAGCGGACCGATCCCATTGATTACGGGCCGCTGGAAGAGTACTGTGATCTTGTCACCGTGCCGCACTCCAACGAGAATTCCGTCTCTGCCGCGGTAGCCAATCTTCTTTCCGATCTACCGTACAACATCTCCAAGTATCGTTCGAGGACGTACGAAGAAGCTCTCAGGAATATGCTTTGCTCGAAGTCGTTCGATGTCGTGCATTGCGATCACCTTCACATGGCATACTACGGGGTGCTCTGCAAAACACTTACTGAAGTTCCAATCGTTTTGCGGGAACACAATATCGAAAGCCTGATCGTTTCCCGTTACGCTGAACGCGTTCGGATCCCCGGTTTTCGATGGTGGTTGAATGTTCAGAAGCACCGGATCCGGGCATATGAAGCCCATATGACCGCTGAATTTGATGCGAATTGCGTTATCACGGAGGCAGATCGCCGGAAGCTTCTCGATATTCAACCGTCGGCGCACACTGTCGTGATCCCCGCAGGGGTCGATGAGTCGCTCCTTCGTGCCCCGGCGCCTACGGAGAAGATCCCCTTCTCCGTGGCAATGGTGGGAAGCTTCGATTGGCCCCCCAATCAGGATGCGTTATGGTGGTTTGTGCACGATATTCTGCCGCGTGTGGTGGCAAAAGTGCCTGAGGTTACTCTCCACGTGATCGGAAAGGAAGTGCCTGCCCGAGTGAAAGCGATGGAGGGAAACAACCTTGTTGTCCGGGGGTTTGTTCCTGACCTTGGACGTGAGCTCTCTCGCTACCATCTCATGGTGGTTCCGCTACGGGTAGGAGGAGGGATGCGATTGAAAATCATCGAAAGTTTCGCGTTGCGCGTTCCAGTCGTTTCGACAAGCATCGGGTGCGAAGGGATTGAGTGTGAAGATGATGTTCATATCCTGCACGCCGACACCGAGGAAGCGTTTGTGCGTCAGATTGAGCGAGTATTTCGGGATGCAACGCTTGGAGGAAGGCTGGCCACCGATGCATATGCCCTCGTGAATGAACACTNNGCAGTTCGAGCAGACCTATCTCACGGCAGGAGAATCGCGGATACGCAGGCCGAGGGTGACCACGAGCTTCCCCGAGGATGCTTAAAGGACGAAGGATCTTCAAATGGTGAACCGCATCTTCATTCTGTCTGAGCTTTACTATCCAGCGGAGACTGGCACAGGTTTTATGATGGGGAAACTGGCCGAGGGTCTTGCGTCGCAATCGCCGATTCATGTCATCTGTGGATATTCGGCAGAAGCGCTCGTCGCCAATCTTCCCCGGAGGGAATCGCGGGGGAACATTACCGTTGAGCGATGTTCGGGCACGAGGCTGAACAAAAATGTTGTCTGGTTANNGGAGACCGGGTACTTGTGGTGACAAATCCCCCATCGCTTCCGTTCTTCGCGCTTGTTGCGTGTAAGATACGACAGGCAAAGTGTTACCTGCTGCTGTACGATCTCTATCCGGAAGTACTGGTCGCCACCGGATTGGTTCATCCTGATGCTATCGCTGCACGGCTCCTCGGTTTCCTCAATGACTGGCTGTACAACCACATGGAAACAATCATCGTGCTCGGAAGGGACATGTATCGAATTGTGGAGCGCAGGATGAACCGACGGAATCCGAGCATTGTGATGATTCCCAACTGGGCGGATATCGACGAAATAACCCCCCAGCCGCGACACGGGAATGCGT
>DMMN01000347.1 GCA_003453835.1 Bacteroidota bacterium
GAGTTTTCCGATACCGAACGCCGCGCCAAGGATGACAAGGCCCGCTCCAAATCCTGCCGCCAGGTAGCCCCACTGTACTGCCGCTTGCTTTGCAACTTCGATTGCATTATCCATTTCTAGAATCCTCCTGGGATGTATTGTGTGATGATGGAATTGAGTTTCAGGTTACGGATTACGAGTTTCACAGTACAGTATCAATGCCTGGAGACTGCTGCCGGGCACATCGGTCACCGTACTTCCTTCCGCTCAGTCAGTGTGCGTGCTCGGCATGTTCCTCGTGCTCATTATGATGTTCTTCTTGCATGCCTAATCCCATGAAGAGCGAGGTAAGCATCGTGAACACGTACGCTTGCAGAAACGCAACGAACATCTCCAACATACTGATGCCGAGCGCGAACAGAACGGGAACGGGAGCAATGACGGGCGATCGAAAGATGAAGATCAATCCGATCAACGAAAGAATCACGATGTGTCCGCCGGTCATGTTTGCGAACAAACGGATGCAGAGAGCGAACGGCTTTGTGAACAATCCGAGTATTTCGATCGGGATCATGATAGGCCAGAGCACCCAGTGAACGCCGCCCGTCAAGTGAGCAAGATAATGCGTCAAGCCTTGTGCGCGAATCGCCGACACCTGAATCATGACAAATGCGATGAGCGCCAGCCCCCCCGTCACCGATACGTTCGAAGTCGAGGTCGACAGGTAAGGAATAAGGCCCAGGAGGTTCATGATCAGAATGAAAAAGAACGTCGTCAGCAGGTACGGGAGGTATTTCAGTCCCCCTTTTCCCATGTTGGGGATGGCGACTTCGTCTCTCAGAAAGACGATGAAGACTTCGACGAGATTGCCAAATCCGGTCGGCACGGCGCTTTTCCGGTTCTTCCGCGCCGCGTACACCGCCATGATAACAAGCAGAAGGGCGGCGAAGAACAAAAAGAAGACGTGCTTGGAGATGGAGAAGTCAAACGTGATCCCACCGATCTGCACGGGAGGAAAGTGAGGAAGCTCGACATGACCTCCAGGGTATTCGAGCTCCATAGAGTTCTTCATGTGGTCCAGCAGATGGCTAAACTCGAATTTTTCCCCATGCTCTGCGGGCACGGCATGTGTCACCGCCGCCTGAATGCTATCAGCGACGTGTTGTGATGCCTGGGAGAGCGTATCGAGCGGAACAGGATGATCGAATCTCAAGGTCGGATAAGATTAGCTTTTGAGCGAAACTTTCTTTTGGAGAAGATAGATTTCAAGAACCAGATTTAGTGAGTAGAAGAGCAGCAGCGAAATCATGAGCGAGAGCGAATGAAACTGATACACCTTGATGAGGAGCACGACGATTGCCATCAAGAGAAACAGCCGAAGCACGGTCCCGCCGAGAACAACCTTGAGAAACGTCGTGTTGGATTTGTGGAATCCGAGCTCGATGAACACATATCCGAGCAGGAGGTTGATCAGGCTCGCCAACCCGCTCGCCACGACGCTTTCCGTTACCTGAGCACTTGCGTAGTTTGCAATGGGGTAGGCAGCGATCGCAGCAACCCCGATCCAACTGTACAGCACCAACTTGAGAAACGCCCTATCGATCTTCACGGGGCCGCTTACCGTCAGGACTTCTTCTGAGGAGTTTGATCTCCTCTGGATTTATTGAGATCGGACACTGTCTTGAAGAACTTGACCATTCCGCCCACAGAACCGATGAAGAGTCCTATCAATTTGAATGTTGGAGACGTCTCGTACCTACTGTCGAGCCACCATCCTATAAAGAAGAACAAGAGCACGGAAGCAGCCAACTGAAAGCCCAACGTCAGATACGGGGCGAAATCGCGGTATAACTGATTCATCCCGGGAAAAAGTCCCTTGCGCTTCTGGGAACCGTTGGGATCGGAGGCCGCGGCCATGGCTTCACCGTTTCGACTTCGGATTCACGAAACCGCTAGAAACTCGGACGAAGACAAAGTGTTTTGCCACAAAGGCGCCAAGGCACAAACAGTTTGGGGAAAAAGCTGGAAAGCAATCGACCTTCAGTTTTGACAGGTGCTTTCGCCACTGCTGCAATACGCCTCCGGCTGTTCTTCGTGCCTTCGTGTTCTTTGTGGCAGATTCTGTTCTTTTTCTGCGCCCTGCTAGTGGCGTCCCTCGGGGGCCTGCGCCTTGTCGGACATCGAAACCTTGCCGTCGAAGACGCATCCTTCATCGACAACGAGCTTTGCCGCCCGTACGTCGCCCCGGACTACCGCTTTTCCTTCAAACACGATTTTCTCCCCCGCACTGATGGAACCGCGAATCTTCCCACCCACCGTTACGTTCTTCGCCGTCACGTTTCCTTCCACTTCGCCTGTCTCGCCGACCGCGAGACTCTCGCTCGCAACGATTTCCCCCACCACTTTTCCATCGATCCGCACGCTTCCCTGACTTCGGATCTTGCCATCGACAACGGTTCCGGCTCCGATAAGATTCAACTCTTTTGTGGGGTCAGCTTTCAAGTGTGCAACACCTTTAGAAGTTGATATTCAAAATGTACTCAGCGGGGTCGACGGGCGTGCCGTCCTTCCAAATCTCAAAATGAAGATGCGGACCTGCGCTCGTTTGACCGGAATTGCCGAGCAGCGCAATCGGTTCTCCCCGCCTGACGAACGAGTTTGTCGACGTGAGTAACGATTGATTATGTTTGTAGAACGTCAAGAATCCGCCGGGATGCGAGAGAATCACCTTGTAGCCGTCATCACTCGTCCAACCTCCAAACACGACGTATCCATCTGCTCCAGCGTTCACCAATGTCCCTGCCCTACCGGCGATATCCAGGCCGTAGTGGCGCCCTTCAGGATGAAATCCCCGAGTTAAGTACCCTTCGGTCGGCATGACGACAGGGAACACGACGCGTCGCCTTCCATCAGCGAAGTCCTCCGGAGCCGTCGAACGCCACAATGGGCGCGAAATCCCAGATCGTGAAACCTCCGCTCGTTCTGGAGGCCGACCGACTTGCTGCTCCCCCACCCGGCTTGTCTCTCTCGGACTTGCTGATATAATAATTCCCGAGTCCGTCGCGACGGCATTTTCACCGAGGGCTCTTCTCAGCTTCACATTGTACTCGCGGAGTCCGATCAATTGTTCCACCAGAGAAGTCATCCGTTGGTTGAGAGCGATGATCTCTTTCCCGTAGCGGTTCTCCAATTCCGGATTCTCGATTGGAACGAGAGTCCCGATGGGTGTGTAGATCAACACTGCAAGAACGGAGATAATGATGAAGACAAACGAACCACTGATGAGCGAATACACCTGCCAGGGGGCAAAACGGAGGGATGTAGACCGGCCCGCATCATCCTTGGGAACCAACAACAGATCGTAGCGGATCCTTTTGGACCTATGATGCTGGTCTGCCGGCATTTCTTTGCCTTGCCCTCACTGTAATGTACACGACCGTCAATACAGACCGGATGCGTGACGTTACGATCCTACGGATGCGGTTCCCGTAGAGATCTCTGAAACAGCATTACACTTCATCCCGTTTGTCTAGACGCGTTCGGGATGATGCTGAAAATTCAAGTTCCAATATATGCAAAACGTCTCCGAAAGTCAAAGATAATTTTCTGGTAAATGAAGAACTGATAATCACTTGTGAGCATCTGGACTTCCGCGCGGAAGCGACTACCCCACGAAGGGAGACCTGACCGTCTCGGGGCAGGGGCATTCTTTCGAGAACTTCACTTGGTCGGGCGCTGGAATACTCAACTGCCGTAATGCCGTTCGATCTTCTCTCGAACGTACGATTCAATTGCGCGCTTGAACTTCTCTCGACCGAATTCTTCCGCTCTTGATCGAATAGATCGGGGATCGAATCGAATCGCCGCCGCCTTATGAAGAGCGACGTTCAGTGCAGAGGTCGTCTGTTCGCGGAAGAACACGCCGGTTGCATTCTCGCCTTCTCCGACAACCGTCTCCAGCGCTCCTCCTTCCGCGTAGGCGATAACGGGTTTACCGCTCGCCATGGCTTCGAGCGGGACGATCCCGAAGTCCTCAACTCCCGGAAAGATCAGCGCTCGACAACCCGCATAGAGCTTGGCGAGATCCGTGTCAGGTTGCCACCCGAGAAACTCGATGTTGCGAGCGGCCTGCGCCGACAACTTTGCGAGATCAGGGCCCTTTCCGACAATGACGAGTCGTTCCGTCCGCTGATTGAAGACTTCGATGGC
>DMMN01000056.1 GCA_003453835.1 Bacteroidota bacterium
GACCAGAATGCTTCCGCATCTCAAGTATGCGCAAGCCATCAAGGGGAGAGTGACGGGGCGGGGTATTGGAACCATCGACACGATCCACCTGATCGAAGTGGCCCGCGCGGTGGAAGTTCTTTCGCAAACCGGATCGTTGAGCGGGTCCGACGAAGCTGCCGTCAAGAAGTGGTTCGCGGAATATCTCGCATGGCTAACGACGCATCAATACGGGATCGATGAGCGTGAGGCGAAGAACAATCACGGAACGTGGTGGGTTGCCCAAGTCGCCGCCTTCGCACATCTCGTCGGGGATAGTGCAAAGCTCGCGTACTGCCGGACGAGATTCAAATCCGTCCTGCTTCCAAACCAGATGGCGGCGGATGGGAGTTTCCCGGAGGAGCTGAGAAGGACGAAGCCTTACAACTACTCTCTGTTCAATCTTGAAGGGATGGCCACGATATGCCGCATTCTTTCGACGCCCGAGGATAATCTGTGGGAATTCACCCTCCCCAACGGTCGCAGCATCCGAAAAGGGATTGAGTTCTTGTNNCATCCATATATTGTCGACAAGTCAAAGTGGCCATATCCTCAGGATGTCATGTACTTTGAACACTACCCGGCACGCGTATCCCTTCTCCTGTTTGCGGGTATCGCGCTTGGTGAGCCGAAGTACATCGAGGAGTGGAAAAAGCTCGATCCTGATCCGACGAACGGTGAAGTGCAACGAAGCCTCCCGATCCGACAGCCGGCACTCTGGATGCAATGAACGCAGTCGATGATAGACGGTCTCCCATGTCATTGACGGCGCCGTGCCCGCCCATACGACACACATCAGCAGCCATGAAATCAAAACTACATTTCCTTCTGCCCGGAATTCTGCTCCTCGCATTCTCTACTGCTTCTCGCGTATCCGCGCAGGTAATCCGAGACGAAGAACGCAGGCAGGTCTTTGGCCTCAATGATCAGTGGAGCTATCTGGAAGATGACATCGTCGATGCAAACGGATTGGGCCAATCGGCAACGTCTTGGATGCCTGTCGATCTTCCACACACGTGGAACAGGTTCGATGTGGTGGATAACGTCCCGGGTTATCGACGAGCAGTTGGGTGGTACAAACGGATATTGTTCATCCCTGTTGTCAGGAATGAGCTGCGTTACATTCTGGATTTTGAGGGAGTCAACATGAAATGCGATGTCTACGTGAACGGCGCCCGTGCAGGAGGGCACGTCGGCGGATACGTCGGATTTGCGGTAGACCTCACGCCATTCCTTGAAAAGGGGAAGAGCAACACGATTCTTGTGAAGGTGGATAATTCGTACGATCCGAGCGTCATTCCCTCGCAGAAATCAGATTTTTGCATTTACGGCGGCATCACGAGGGACGTGTGGCTGAAGGTCGTTCCGACGCGATCCCTAACGCGCCTTGCCATCAAGACGCCGAGTGTCAGCCGAAAGATTGCCGAGACGGTGCTTGAACTTCTGATCGTCAACTCCACGCTTTCCGACGTTACCGCGGAGGTCGAAGCCGTACTGAAGGACCGCACGGGAAAAGAGGTCGCTCGGAAGACGATCAAGATGAGGCTCGTGAGTGGATTGAATCCTTGCTCTATTCCAATGCCGCGCGTCAAGAATCCCTCTCTCTGGTCACCGGCTGATCCGGCGCTCTACACTGCCTCGGTTATGCTCAAATATCAGGGGAAGCCCATCGACCAGATGACGGAGTCCTACGGATATCGTTGGTTTGAGTTCAAGGAGCACGGTCCGTTCTACTTGAATGGCGAGCGCTTGTTACTGCGTGGAACTCACCGCCATGAAGACTACGCCGGCTATGGAAATGCAATGCCCGACAGCTTGCACAGAAAGGATATCCGGATGATCAAGGAGATGGGGGCGAATTTCGTGAGGCTGGCTCACTACCCTCAGGACCCCGAGGTGTATCGGGCTTGCGATGAGCTGGGAATCCTCGTGTGGGATGAGTTGCCTTGGTGTCGCGGCGGCATGGGAGGCGAAGAATGGAAGGCAAACACGAGACGATTGCTCAGAGAACAGATCACGCAGAACTCGAATCATCCCTCGATCATCATTTATTCGCTTGGCAACGAACTATACTGGCTGCCGGATTTCCCTGGCGGTGACAACCTTGATTCGCTGCGCGCAATGGTCAAAGAGCTGAACGCAATTGTTCACCAACTCGATCCGGGCCGGCTCACGGCGACGAGAAAATTCACCGAAGGTGCAGACCTCGTCGATCTTGTCTCTCCCTCAATCTGGCCCGGCTGGTACGGCGGAACTTACAAAGGATTCGAGCCGGCGATCACAGAAGCGAAGGACAAATTCGCCCGTTTTTTTCACGCTGAATATGGTGGCGACAGCCACGCCGGACGGCATAGCGAGAATCCTGTGTCCGGCGATGCAACGACGAGTTCCACTGGTTGGGAAGAGCAGATCAAACCGCAACTTCTGAAGAGCGTTGCCCTGAGCAGTGATTGGTGCGAAAACTACATGGTGAATCTGTTCGATTGGTCGCTTCATATCTCGGAGCGCCTGGAGTGGTTTACGGGGAATGCCCAGTGGGCATTCAAAGACTTTCCGACACCGTTGCGGCCGGAGAATCCCATTCCGTACGTCAATCAGAAAGGACTTGTCGATCGGGCCGGCAATCCCAAGGACGCATACTACGTCTTCAAAAGCTACTGGACGACCTCTCCGTTGTTCTGCTACATCGAGTCGCACACGTGGCTGGAGCGAAATGGTCCCACAGGTTTGAAGCGAGACGTGAAGGTGTTCAGCAATTGCCCCGAAGTCGAGCTCTTCGTGAACGGCGTTAGCCAGGGAAGGCGCACTCGTGATGTCAGAGACTATCCTGCCTGCGGTTTGAGCTGGCGGGTGGACTTCACAGAAGGAGAGAATAGGCTGAGGGCTATCGGCTTCAAGAAAGGTCAGGAGGTCACAGCCGACTCGATGGTCTTGTCATACAGGTACAAGAAGAACGATGTGGCAGATCGGATCGAACTATCATCCGAGTTGATAGCAGGCGGCAACTTGCTGATCACGGCCTTGGCCGTCGACAAGTACGGGCGCCGATGTCTCGACTACAACAAACGCGTCTACTTTACGTGGGGCGGCGCAGGAGAACTTCTTGCCGACTATGGCACTCCGACGCGCAGTTCCGTTATCGAAATGGCAAATGGGAAAGCTCAGATTGAATTCAAACCCGTCCCGGGCTTCAGATCGGTCGTCGAAGCCCGCACTCAGGATTTCAAAGGGAGCTTTCTGATTATCGGCGAGTGAGGTTTTCAGAAGGTCGCTCCGATCACTGGAAGTATTGCCGCAGAGCGCTTTCGACACGTCAAGGATCAGCCGATCGTGAGTCCACCGCCACGTCGATCCCAACCCTTATGCATTTAACACCTGCGTCTTGTTTCCGATCCTAGTTGACCGTGGTAATGCTGCTCGCATTCCCGACCTTCGTAAACTGGGCAACGACCTGCACAGGATTGTCTCCGTCCCAGCCTGTCACATTGCCGAATCCTTGTAGAATGATCCAGTCATCGCCGGCCGTCGTA
>DMMN01000116.1 GCA_003453835.1 Bacteroidota bacterium
TCCTGAGGCGGTCAACTTGAGTCAAGTAGCGAGGTCGCGGCGACCGGTAACAAGATGACGAAGAATGCATATCCGCTAAGAGCAGGACACTGTCTCTCATAATTCAAACTTGGATGATGGCTTTCGCAATGCCATCGTCATACGCAGCATTCAGCGCGAAGGCGTCCGGCGTTTGTTCCAGTCGAAACCGATGCGTGATAAGGGTCTTCAAGTCAACGATCCGGCGCAAGACAAGATCGATTGCGTCAGGGTACGTGTGCTTCATTCGTCGAACCATTAGGATCGTTATGCCCTTTCTTCGCGCAGTCGAGTGCTTCAGGTAAAGCTTGTCATCGTCCGAAATGCCGATCACCATAAGCTTTCCGCCCGGCCTGACTATCTCAGCACAGTGTTGGACGGAATTGTCACTCCACGCGGCTTCAAATGCGACATCAACGCCCCGCCCGGCAGTTCGATCCAACACTTCCTGTACACCCTGAGCGTCCGAGCCGCTCACCACGCTTGCGCCCAAGCGCCCTGCGAGCTTCGAGCGCCAAGGGAGTTTCTCCATCACAAATACAGGATCTATCCCAACGCCTTTAAGTACCTGCAATACGCACAATCCGATTGGCCCCGCGCCGATGACAGCGGCGCTATCACCGGGCTTGACACGCGGGAGCGAAACGCTGTGGAGTGCAACACCGAGCGGTTCCAGGAGGGCCGCCTCCTCATCGTCGATCAGATCAGGTACGCGGAAACAGTTGCGGGCCGGGACCCGAATCCACTCACAGAGAGATCCGTCATGAGGGTAGTGCCCGAGGAAACGAAGGTGCGGACAAAGATTCGAATGTCCCTTCTTGCACAGTTCACAGACACCGCATGGCTGCGCGGGATCAACAGCTACCCGGTCTCCTGGGTGCACGAGCAGTCCATCTCCGCCCGTCGGTCCTTCACCGACAACCTGGACAACTCCAGAGAACTCGTGCCCCATGATGAATGGCGTGGTACACACTGTATCACCAATGCGGGCATGCCGAAACGTGTGCAGATCACTGCCACAAATGCCCACACTCCTCACGCGGACAAGAACTTCACCTCTCTCGGGGGACGCCGGACAGGGGACTTCCTCCAAACGGAGGTCTCGTGGGCCATAAAGCCGTATCGCCTTCATCATCTTCATTGTGACAGTCCTCCCTTAGCCGACTTCAGGAGCGCATTCGATTTCACCACCGCCTCATCCAGTGCGGCTTGTGGAGCTTCTCGCCCGAGCATTGTCTTCTCGATGGCCTCGGCAATCGCTCGATTGATTTCGACTCGGTGATAATCAGGGGTCCGCCTTGCACGTCCGAAGGCCATTTGTTCGACGAACGCTTTCAGCGCAAGATCCCTCTCGAGGAATGCACGGTACTCCTTCAGCTTCAGAACCGATTGGCGGACGGGAAGGTACCCTGAGCTCATCGAGAACATCGCTTGAATGCGAGGCTCCAAAATCCATTTCACAAACGTCCATGCTTCATGAGGAAAGTCACTTTGCCGGAAGATGGCAAGCTGTTCGCCGGCGATGTACGTCGCCCGGCCTGCCGGACCCGCCGGGAGCGGTGCAACAGCCCAGTCGATCTCCTTCATCTCGCGATATCGGGGGAGATTCCAGGGACCGTCCATGACCATGGCCAGCTTCTGAGAGGCGAAGCCCAGATCGTGAGCGAGGGCGAACGTGCTGAACTCCATCGCATCATAGAGCTCCTTCCAGAAGGTAAGAGCTTGCACGCCGGCTTCACCGTTGATCAGGATTTTTGTCCGTTCATCGTTCATCTCCTCTCCCCCTGCCTGCCAGAGAAACGGCGTCCATTGCAGAAGCATCCAGATGTTCAACTCTCCGGAGGCGGGAAACACCGGCACGTAGAATCCATAGCGGTCAGTCTTCCCGTCTCCGTTCACATCCACAGTGAGCTTCGTGGCGTACTCCTTTAACTCCTTCCAGTTGTTCGGAGGATGCTCAGGATCGAGGCCGGCTTTCCTGAAATGCTCCTTATTATAGAGCAAGGCGAGCGACGTTGCCTCCATCGGCATTGCATACAGTTTGCCACGCCACTTTCCGGATTCGAGCAAGGCAGGGAAAATATCCGTGATCTCCTCCGGAGTCATGCCATTCTCCCCGTCTATGAACTCCCTCATCGGAAAGATCGCATCGGCTTCGACGAGCTTGTCCAGAAAATCCGAATGAACCCACGAAACATCCGGAGCGGTGTTGCTCTGCACTGCAGTCACGAGCTTTTGGATCAGCCCGTCTCCCGTCGGGACGTACTGTGCCTTGATCCGAATCTGTGGATGCTCTTTTTCGAACTCAGAGATCAATTCCTTCAACGATGGAATTGTTGACGAGACAAAGCTGTGCCAAAACGTAATCGTGACCTTCCCCTCAACTTGCTCATCTCGTTTTCCGCAGCCCGGAAGTAAGACGGCAATCACCACAAAGTAAAAGACCAGTCGGCAGTGTTGTTTCATGGCTCTTCATCAATTATGGCATGGAGAAGTTCAACGATCCGTGCGTCTTCATCGCTCAGAAGGAGATTGAGAACCGTGACGACGGATGCGAACGCGGTGGAGACTTCCCCCTGCAGTGATGTAGAGGAGATTGCCGTCGGGCTGCGGTGCAAACGCGAGGTTGCTTGGAACTTCCGGCGTGGGGATGGTCACCAACAGGCGTCCATTCGGATCATACACGTGGATAGCGGGAGACGCCTCATCCCGGATTGCCGCATACACATTTCCTTCGTGATCAACCGTGAGTCCATCAGGTCCGGACTTCGGACCAAGATCAACAAACATCCGTTGAGCCCGAAGGGAACCATCCTTCATTAAGTCAAACGCGAAGATCGCCATCCGCGGCGGCAGTTGCTTTCGGATTGGCGCACCGTGCGGCTCGGCATCGGATCCTTTATCAAAGCAGCCAATATAGAGTGTCTTCTCATCCGGGGAGATCGCGATTCCGTTCGGCATGCTAATGGAATCCACGAGCAGGGCCACCTTTCCATCCGGGTCAACCCGATAAACCCCCATAACCGGTTGTGTGATCGATTCCGGGCTCCAGTAGCGGGGATCAGTGAAGTATATCCGCCCGTTGCTGTCGATGGCAAGGTCGTTCGGAGAGTTGAACGGCTTTCCGCGATAGTCCGCCGCGAGAACCTCAACATCGCCGGATGGCAGAAGAGTGCGTGTAACCCTCCGCGCGCCTCGGTCATCTCCCTCAGCAACAACCATCCTTCCTTTGGAATCAAACTCGATACCGTTCGACATGCCGCTGGGCGAGCGAAACAGAACTGTCTTCCCCGACTTCGGATCATACCGCCAGATGCGCCCTCGCAGGTGTTGGGACTCAAATGTCAGATCGCTGAAGTACACGCTTCCATCTCGAGCGACGGCAGGACCCTCCGTAAACTCTCCCCCACCAAAAACCTTCTCCAGCGTTGATCCCGAAGCAATAATACTTGCCGCGCCAGGCGGTCTCTTCAAAGGGGATTGACAGAAAGCAATCTGGAGAACGAGCAGAAAGCTCGCGAGGCAGGGGACGGATCGCATTGACATACGTCTATTCCGTATTCGAGGCAAAGAACTGCTTCTGGAGCATTTCGCCGATGAGCTGCACATCGCCAGGCGAGATCTCGAAGTCTGCGGCGCCGACGTTCTCCTCAACTTGCGTGGTCGTTCTCGCTCCAACGATTGCTGCGGTCATCGATGGATGCCGGAGAACCCACGACACGGCAAGTTGCCCGACGGTTTTCGAATAGCGGGCGGCGACCGGACGGAGCTGATCGACGAACTGAAGAGCCTTCGGGAGAAACGGCTCCTGAAACATATAGAAATCCCTGCGCCAATCGTCAGGAGCAACTTTGTTCATATCGAATCGCCCGGTGAGCAACCCGGACTGCATGGGGCTATATGCCACGACGCCAATCCCTTGTCTGAAACAGTGGGGCAAAGTCTCAAGCTCTACATCCCGGCTGAACACACTGTATGGGGGTTGCAGCGACTGAACCGGTGCGACGGTCGCGCACCGTTCGAGCATTGGCACATCGTAGTTGCTCACACCGATGAAACGAACCTTTCCCTCTTCCCTGAGTCGCACCATCGTTCCCCACGATTCTTCATACGGCACGTTCACGTCCGGCCAGTGAATCTGGTACAAATCGATGTGATCTCTTCGAAGTCTGCGAAGGCTCTCCTCGGCCTCACGCCGCATGGAGGCTGGATTCGAGTTTCGATACACACCTCCTTTGCCGTCCGGCACTAGGCCGCATTTCGTCGCAATAAACACATCCTGGCTCAGACCGCGCAGCGCCATTGCCACGATTTCTTCAGAATGTCCAAATCCGTACGCGGCAGCCGTGTCGATCCAATTGACTCCGAGATCGATCGCACGATGAATGGCCCGGATCGATTCTTCGTCATCGACCCTGCCCCATCCGTAGATCCACGGGCCGCCGATTGCCCAGGCACCGAAGCCGATCACCGTAAGAAAGGGACCATCAGTTCCAAGTTGACGCGTGTTCATTGTGCTCGAGTTGATTGTTGGTGAGAAATGGGTTTACACCCGGTCGAACAGCGGCCGGGCAACACCATGGGTGTGGTTCCACAAATGCCCTTTTCGTTTCTCTTCCTCGAGGGTCGTTTCGAACCAGATCCCGAGAACAGGCTCCTGCACCCAGGGAAAATCATGGTGATGTCCTCTTCCTGTTGCAACGCAATCGCCTCCGGACACTTCGTATGGAATCCCCTCGCTGATGACTTGCCCACGCCCTTCGATGATAATCCAGCATTCATCGCAGTCGTGGTAGTGATTGTCGAACTGCGTGTTACGTTCGTACTCGGTCGGATCACCTTGATTGAGCGGCTCACCGGAGGCATACAACGTGAACACGCCACTTGATCCCGTTTCTTCGCCCCATCGGCCCGTCACACGAACGAGCGTCGTGGCTGGGTCATCGCCTGTGACGACCTACTCCTCTTCAGCCGGAGGAAGATCAAGCACGTCGCCTTCTTGAAGTGCCTTGGAAGACGATCCGAATTTGACGATGCAGGCACCTTTGACCAGGAAAAGCTTTTCTTTCGGCCCACGCCAATCGTATGCGTGCGAGTGCCCAACCGCCACGCGGACTATTTCGAAAAACTCCATCTCGCACCATGACGGAGCGAGTTCTTTTCCGCTTCTAAAGACCGGCACGGCTGTCGATCCCGAAGTTGTAAACCCGCAACGATGGAGTAATCACCGGCTTTGCCAATCCGACACGGCAACAGCTCCGATCACGATCAGGACTCTGAGGCCGGAACTTCATGGATTGACTGGTGGCAGTGCGGTGTCTGCACCGGCTTGACTCCGGGGAGAACGGACACGACCGTCTTTCATGTACTCCCCGTACAGCTTCTCCGCGCATTCAGGACAGATGCCGTGACTGAACGTCGCTTCAGAGTGTATCTTGAGATAGTGCTCAAGCTGATTCCAGTATCCTTGGTCGTCGCGAATTTTCTTGCAGGATGCACATATTGGTATGAGGCCACCGAGAACCTTGACTCTGGCAAGCGCTTCCTCCACCGCCGCCGTAAGTTCTTTCTCATGCCGAAGCAATTGCCTCACCCGCATATAGTAGGCGGAGAAACCGGCTGTCGCCAAACTGAGTCCGCAAAGTACGAAGAACAGGGTCGTTTGGTAGAAATGCGGTTCAACAGAGAATTCGAACTCCTGACCTTGTTCGTTCCATACTCCGTCATTGTTACATGCCTTCACTCTGAAGGTATACTCACCGGGCGGTATGTTCGTATAGAACGCGGACTTCCGTGCGCCTGCATCGATCCATTTTGCTTCATAGCCCTCCAGCATATATTGAAACATCACTTGTTCGGGAGCGACGAAGCTCAATGCCGCGTAATTGAATTCGAGATTAACGGGTCCAGGAGGAATATCCATTCTCGCGTCGAGCGCGTCGTGCTTTATCCCGTTGATCGTAACCCGCTTGATCCGGACAGGGGGGACTCTGTCGTTCTTTCTGAGATCTGTCGGATCAACAGCCACCATGCCTTTGATGGTGGGGAACCAGAGGACGCCGTCGGGCGTTTTCCACGCCGAGGGAGAGCCGCCGTTGCACTCTGCAGAACGCATTCCTTCGGACACTCCATACGTCCTGCAAGGAATCGTCTTGATCTTGCCGTCGTCGAAATCATCGAGGTCCTTCACACGCATCGCGAGAATCCCCTTATCCGTGCTGAGCCAAATCAGGCCGCCATCGTCGCGCAGGATACCGTAGACGACGTTGGAAAACAAGCCGTCGGTTTCGAAATAGGAGATGAACTTCCCCTCTTTCAATCGACTGAGCCCTCCGGAAGTTGCAAACCAGAGGCATCGTTCACCATCCTCGTAGATCGACCAGACGTTGTTGTCGGCCAGACCGTCAGCCGTGGTGTACACCGCTATCCTGCCATCTGTAATTCTGTTCACGCCTGCGGCATCGCGGGTTCCGATCCAGATACTCCCGCTCGAATCCTGGCAGATAGCCGAAATAAACTCTCCCGAGAGGCCCTCTTCCAGGCCGATGTGTTTGAACTTTCCCTTGGACAGAACATCAATGCCCGCTCCGTCTGTGCCGATCCAGAGGGTCCCACTTCGATCCTCAAGGAGCGACCAGATCGTGTTGCTTGACAGCCCTTGTGCGGTGGTGTAGACGGACATGACACCCTCCCGCATTCTGTTCAGCCCGCCTCCATCCGTTCCGAGCCAGAGACTCCCGTCCGCGCTTCTTGTGATCGAAAGGACAATGTTGTGAGAAAGGCCCTCTTTGAGAGAAAAGGATTTGAATTTGCCATCTTTCCATCTGTTCAGGCCGCCGGTATTTGTGCCGGACCAGAGAGTTCCATCTCTGTCGCCGTAGATGGCGTAGACGAAGTTGTGTGACAGCCCGTCCTCATGGGTGAACGAAGCAACCAAGCCTTCGTGGAATCTGTGAAGCCCGTCGCCGCGCGTCCCAACCCAAATATTATCCTCGCCATCTTGAAAGATCGAAGAAACGGAGTTGCCTCTGAGGCCTTCGGGGGCGATCTCCTTGAAGCGGCCATTCTTGCCAACGGCGAGCCCGCCATCGGTCCCGACCCAGAGATTTCCTTTCTCGTCTTCAAAGATCGACCAGATGATGTTGCTCGGGAGGCCGTCGTTTGTCGTGTACGCATGGTATTTGCCGTTCTTGAATTGAACGATTCCTTCCCCTCCCGTTCCAAACCAGAGAGATCCCGCGCGGTCTTCATAGATGGCGAACACGTAATCGCCCGGAAACCCATTCTCGGTCGAATAGTGGGTAATCGTTGTATCCTTGATGCGATTGACTCCGGCACCGTCTGTTCCGACCCAGACGTTTCCATTTCGATCCTCGTGCACCGCCCAGATGAAGTTGCTCGACATCCCCTGGTTCGTCGAGTATACCTTCACAGTATCGTCTTGAAGTCTATTGAGACCTCCACCGGCTGATCCAACCCAAAGATCTCCCTTCCAGTTTTCCTGGATCGTCCAGATGACATCCGTAAAGAGACTCTCACGAACCGTTTGTCTTCTGAATTGCCCGTCTTTGAATCTGATGAGGCCGCCTCCATTCGTGCCGATCCAGAGGGTCCCATCGCTTGTGGCGCGCAAGGCCCAGATGTCATTGTTCGTCAATGCCTTGGTATTCTTGCTATTGAAGATCTCGAACTCTACGCCGTCAAAGCGGACAAGACCAGCGCGCGTGCCAAGCCACATGTACCCATCTGCCGTCTGGGCAATTGCCGTGACGGAATTCTGCGGCAATCCATCCTGTGTCTGCCACACCTGGTGAACGTACTGTGAAACGGATTTTTTACGCGGCTGCGCGGAAGTTATCACGGACAAGCCGAAGAGAAGTACAAAAACAAGTTGAGATCGTTTTCTCATGTTGTGTGCTTTATTGCGGTACCTGGATGTTTAGAGTGGAGTTCATGAGCGTGACAATTGCCGTGCCGCATCACTTTCGAAGGGCTTCGATTGATGTGGAATCTAACCATAGAGAATATGCATTTCGCCGCCTCTTTATTGAGGAGATGAAGCTCCGGAGAGTTGAGAGGAGCGACCGCCATTCAACGCGTTCTTGCCTTCAGGAATTGCGCGCGATCTTCATGAGAGATTCTACAAACTTTCACCCACTGTGCGAGGCGACAACCCAGCCGACGACAGGCTTCAAGCTCTTCTTCGCGTCTCGGCTCGCCTGCCACCACGGCTCCATAGTGAAGCGTCAGTTGGGGGCCCACATAATCGGGCAACCCGAAAACGAGGAAGCCGAAGTTCATCATCACGGTCAGAATCGATAGACAGGCAAGCTCGCTGCCGCCACCCCAACCCCCGGAGGAAGAAAACGCACACCCGATCTTGCCGTCGATCTTTCCCCACAGGTCATCACCGAGATCGTCCCAGAATTTCTTCATCTGCCACGAAAGCACGCCCATATTCGTGGGCGAGCCGACGGCAATCCCCTCGCACCAGATCACGTCCTCCTTCGTTGCCTCACCGACCGCCCTCACGCGGACATCGCTTCCGTGAACCTGAGCCGCCCCCTCGGCGACGAGTGCAGCCATCTTCTTCGTGTTGCCGGTGGCGCTATGATATAAGACAAGAATATTTCCCATGCAAGAGTTCTGTCGGACGAGTTTACGTATGCTAAAGAGTCAGTCTGAGCATAGTGAGCCCAGACGTTCCTTGTCGGGGCGAACGAAGTCGAAGACTGCGCTGAGTGCAGTCTTCTTGCAGCACCCTTCGACTTCGTCCCGACAGAAAACGTCGGGACTTCGCTCAGTGTGGCTGCTCTTCTGTTTCTTTCTCTTCATAACGGGCAAACTTATATTCGCTCGCCTATCGGACGCGATTCCCCTCCTTGAGAAAAGGAACATCAAGCCCTTTCAACGAACCATCCGGCTCGTAAATAATTTCGGGCGAATACTGAAGCGAGTAAGCGCGACGCATCTTCGTCGTACTGTTTGCCCCGGACCTGTGAAAGCTGAGACTTGAAAAGACGGCGATCGAGCCGGCTTTCATCACAGCAGGGATGCCGGGATCAGGGCCAAAGTATCCTACCCGATCATTTGAGCCGGGAACAGGTTTGTGCTCGACCTTTTCCCTCGTACCTGCGCGAGAAAACGGCAGGATGGAAATCGTGCCGTTCGCTTCGTCCACGTCATCCAACGGAATCCAGGCGTTGACATACGGCTTGTGGGGGCCGTCCACGTAGCCCGAATCCTGATGCCAGCCGAACTCCGCTCCTTTCTTGTCGGTTCCCTTCACGACGAACTGTTCCCAGAAGAGATAGGCCGTGTCCCCGATGGTGGCCCGGCAAATCTCCTTCAGCAAGTCGCTGAAGATGAAGTTACCCAACTGAGGGCGCTCCTTGAACGGCAAGAATACGAAGTAGCGACTGTTGCGGCGGCTCAAGTTGAGCTCGTCGGTCCCCTGGCGATCCATCTCCGCCTCGAGCTGTCGGATGAGCTCGGAGCACTCGGCCCGGAGAAACTCAAGCTCCGGTTCCGGAATCACTCGATCAAGGAGAAAGTATCCCTCATCTTGATATTGCCTTCGCTGAGCGTCTGAGATGGTGAGTGTGGTTGTTGTCATTCTTAATCTCCTTCAGTCATGAATGTGAGTGATGGTGATGATGGTGTGGTGAACTCGTGCCGGGAACGGACTGATCGCACCTCGCATTACCAGCGATACTGATGCGGCCCGAAATCCGCTTCATAATATTCGATCGTGACTCCGCCGGGCGGCGCAAAGCGATCAACTTCTTTGGCGTCCTCTTCCTGCAGCACAACTTGAAGAGCCTTTAGGTTATCTTCGAGTTGGTCCAGCGTCCTGGGGCCGATAATCGGACTTGTAATTCCGGGCCGGTGCAGACACCATGCGAGCGCGAGTTGTGCAGGGGTGCATCCTTTCTTCCCCGCCAGAGTCTTGACCTCTTCAACAACCTGAAAGGCGCGCTGCTTGAAGTGGCGGTTGTACCAACTGTTCTCTTCCTGCAGGCGCGCATCGGTCGGCCGCGGCTGATGTTCTTCATACTTGCCGGTCAGGAAACCCGCGGCCAGCGGCGACCAGGGAAGCAGGGCAAGGCCGTACGTTTGCGCCATCGGAATCAACTCTCGCTCAATTCGTCGATCGAGCATGTTGTAGGGGGGCTGCTCGCTGACAAGCCGATTCAATCCGAGCTCCTTCGAAATCCAGAACGACTCCATGACTTGCCATGCGGCAAAGGTGCTCGATCCGGCGTATCGCACTTTCCCGGCTCGGATCAAGTCGTCCAGCGCCCGGAGGGTCTCGTCCATTGGCACGGAGGACTGGGGCCGGTGGATCTGGTACAGATCGATGTAGTCGGTCTGAAGCCGGCGGAGCGATGCGTCGCACTGCTGGATGATGTGTCTTCGGCTGTTGCCCCACGAGTTTAGATCATGATCGTCCATGCGGTGATGGAATTTCGAAGCCAGGACGATGTTGCCACGCTTCCCGTTCCGGCGGAGCGCTTTGCCGACCACCTCCTCGCTTCCACCGCGGCCATAAATATTTGCCGTGTCGAGAAAGTTGATCCCACCGTCGATCGCCCGGTCGATGATCACGAACGACTCTTCCTCACTCGTTCTCCAGCCAAACATCATGCAGCCCAAACAGAGCCTGCTGACTTGAACTCCGGTTCTTCCAAGACTAACGTATTCCATGTTCATTCTTTCGCGATACGAACCCCCGTCCAGCGGCCACGATCAATGACCGTCTGTCATTCCGAGGTTCTCTTGTGTAATCAGTCGGATTTTTGTTGGGATTTCCGAGGAGATGGGTTCGCCCTTCAATAAACGCACCGCTGTTTGCACAGCGACTCGTCCCATTTCCGCCGGGTATTGGGCAATGCTCGCGTGCATACTTCCCTGCCGAATAGCCTCCCGTGCTTCGTCAATCGCATCGAATCCCACGACGATAATCTCTCCGGTCTTGCCGGCCGCCGCAATTGCCTCAACGGCTCCCAGTGCCATCAGATCGTTGCACGCGAAGACAGCTCTGACGGCAGGATGAGCCACGAGAATGTTCTGGAACACCGAATAGCCCTGGCTTCGATCGAAACCTGCCAACTGGGAGCTGACAACCTTGAGTGCCGGCACCTTTGCGATTGCCTGGCGAAAGCCTCTGAGTCGCGAATCGCCGGTCTCGTGTCCGGCAGGCCCTTCCAGAATCGCCACATCGCCTTTTCCTCCGAGCCGCTGAGCAACAAATTCACCCGCAAGCTGACCGCCTTCGTCATTATCGGAGCCTACGAACGAAGCGATCCATCCTCCCGCGTCTTTCAGGGCCCGTTGGTCCACACGGCTGTCTACCACGATGAATGGGATGTTTCTCGCGTTCGCCTTCAGAATGGCGGGAATGATCTCCTTCGATCCGTTTGGCGTGACACACAGGACGTGAACGTTACGCTGTATAAGGTTCTCGAGTATGTGGACCTGCTTTTCGACATCCATTTCTCGTTCGGTTGCCTGAATGAGAACCTCTATTCCGGCCTCCGACGCTGCGGTCTCCGCCCCAAGCTTCATATCCACAAAAAACGGATTGTTAAGCGTATTGATGGCGAATCCCACAACCTTTCTGTTCGATTCATCCGGTTTCCTCCGTGTGCACGCGGAGACCAAGACGATGCAAAGCGCCGCCACTATGAAGAATCCTTGTTTCATCATCTTCTTCTAACTTGCCCGCCTTTTCAATGAGAGATCGATATAAACGGCAGCGATAATGACGGAACCGATGACCACCTGTTGGACATACGATGGAACATCCAGGAGATTGAGCCCATTTCGCAGCACACCCATGATCAGTGCGCCGATGAGCGTTCCGACCATTGTGCCCCGCCCTCCCAACAGGCTTGTCCCTCCGATGACCGTTGCGGCAATCGCATCCAGCTCGTACATCGTTCCCGCCACGGACTGAGCAGAGTTCAACCGCGCCGTCAGCACGACGGCCGCGAGTCCGCTCAACATTCCGCAGATACCGTAAATGAGCGTCTTGTACATCTGCACATTGATGCCGGCGAGAACTGCTGCCGTCTCGTTTCCTCCGATGGCATACGCGTATCTGCCCAGTCGGGTCTTCGTGAGAACCACATGCCCCACGGCGAACACGAGAACCATCATCACCACAGGAACCGGAACACCGACAATGGCGTCGTGCGCAAGAAACCGAAAGTCCGACCCAAAGCCGGAGATCGAACCCCCTCCCACATACATGAGCGCCCCGCCACGTGCAACGCTCATCGTTCCCAGCGTTGCGATGAATGGAGGAAGATGCGCACGCGCAACCAGAACACCGTTGACAATACCCGCAGCGAAACCCGTGAGGAGCGCCAAGAGAACGGCGAGCGGCACCGAGACTCCCCTCTGGAGCACGTCTGCGGCAACAAGTCCGGAGAGCGCCACCAGCGAGCCGACCGAAAGATCGATTCCGCCGCTGATGATCACAAACGTCATTCCCGCGGCAATGATGGCGATGATCGTGCTCTGCTGCGCCACATTGACAAGGTTCGGCAGCGTCAGGAAATGTGGACTGACCGCGGAGAGAACGCTACAGAGCACAAGAAGACTCAGGATTGTTCCCGAATCCCGGCCTTGGAGCAGTTGCTTTCTGTGAGTCATTCGTCTCTTCGATCAATCACGGGGCGCTTTTTGATCCGAAAGGGTTCAGCATCGGCACATTCGGGTTGACATCGGGGCCGAAGAATTTGAACACCACCAGATCCTCGCTTCCGCTGTTTTCGATAACGAGCGGCTGCGTTGCTTTCGCGAAAGAGATAAGGAGCTCGTCCATTTGCGGATGGCCACCTTCCACGATGTGGCCGTCGAAGCGCCCCCTGCCGCGCCAGATAAGAGCATTGTAGACTCCCGCGTCAACGCTCTCATAAGTCTGATGGGGTCGTACAACAAGCTTCTTGCCGCTGAACTTTAGCGTGTTGTAGAATATCCAATGCTCGTCCCCACCAGCCTGCTTTGAGTTCTCGATCAACAGCGGCGGCGTATGGCGGTTCTCATAGAAGTAGTGATCACCGTTCGCCTTCCAATCGATCAACTGGAGGATGAATCGTTCACCATAGCTCTGACGGTCTTCGGGCCTCACGTCTTTGAAGAGGAGATCTTTTGAGATGATCCTGCCCCCGGCCTTCGCCTGAAGCATCGCGAAGACATCCGAGTCCTCCTGCAACTCGATCGTCAGTGCGGAGCCGGGTGCGTGAAGGATGCCGGCCGGAATGTGCCACCCGTCGCCCGGTACCAGCTTGTACGCCCGCGAATGCTGCAAGATGAGGTCGCTCTCCCACTGCTCTAGATGAGGCAAGAGTACATCTTGTCTGTTCTCTTCTGAAATGGAGGGATGAACGCCGAAGTAGCTCTCGGGCTCCTTCCCCATCGGCACTCCTTCAGGAAAGTAGTAAGCTTCTTCTTTGGGATTCCGCCCGACGAGCGCCGCGTGCTGCTTCATTTGATGAAGATGATACGGGATGCGGTACTCGTAATCGAAGATCTTCGCCAACCGATCCAGACCGCGCGGATGCGACGCAGCATACTCCGCTCCCAGGATCGTCTCGGCTGCGGCTTCGACGGCTTCTTTCAGCGTGATGGACTCGTGAGATTCCAATGCAAGAATGCTTAGTCCTTCCTTCGCGACACCCACGCGGTTGTCCGCCTGTGTTGTGGAGGCAAGCCATCGCTCGCAGATGCCGCCGCGTTCTCCAAGCTCGTATTGACTTTCAGGAAGATCCAGGCGCCGGCCCGGTGGGAGAAAGGCGCGGGCTACCCAGGCCGGACGGAGGCGCACGATGCCGTTTCCGTCCTCGACCGCCTTCTCGACCGTCGCCCGAAGCTGTTGTTGATCGGTTGTCATAGACTCCTCTCTCAATACTTTATTGGATCTTCCATTCAAAGCGGGGAGCGCACTCCGCACTCGCGCCGTAGCGAATCAGTTCCTGCACCAACCACGCGGAGAATGGATCCGTCGCAGCGGATTCCGCAATCGGCATCGTGCACAGAAGTAGTTTCCCCGCCGAGGCACGCACCTGGACGATGTAGCCGGAATTCAGATGCAACNNTTCCCGCCAACACGTCGGTGAAATGTCCTGTGGGGATTCCGCTCAGGACCGTGCGCGGGGATGCGTGAGCGGCCTCGAATCCGAGCCGTGAGCGCGTTGCGAGGTTCTTCCAGAGAGGTGAAGTTGTTCGCACCCAGTTGAAATTCGTCGCCCAATTGCCGTCGTACCATTCGCTCTCGCGCCGGACAAGTTGAAGAGGAAAGGTCGAAGGAAGAACCGTCCCCGTATCGACAAGACACACGACTGTCCGTCCCCGCCGTAGCGCCTGCATGACCGTCTCGTCCAGTTCGGTCGTCAACAACGGGAGCGGAGAGTCCGTTGGACTCCCAATGGACACCACCGACGCAGGAACCGGCTGAGCGAGTGTTTGGAGTGCGCCCTTGAGTTCGTGCACGGAAACTGTCGCGCGCCCCTCCCGCGGAATCATCGGATACACAAACAGCTCGCAGAAGTTTCTTGCCAACACTTGATTGCGGATATCCCTCAACTCAAAATCCACGCGCAGGTGCCGGGCTTGCGTCACGATCGGGCCCGAAAGCCGGAGCGATGGAAGCTCCCTGACTTCCCCCCGCCCGATTTCCGGTACATCCGCCTCGCCACGACTGCCTGCCGAAGTGCTCCACACGAGCCGAGTATTGCGCAGCGTGCGGGAGCTGAAATGCGACAGCCAGAGCCTGATGGAGAACTGCTCGCCACTCCAGATCGTGAACCGCTCAACTCTCGGGATGAGTATGTCCGGCTGTTGGATGTCGGCAAGGGGAGAGGCGTATCCTTTGAAGTTGCGCCACATATCAAGCAATCCGTTGCTCTCCCAATTGATATCCGTAAATTCGGTGATGACATAGCCTTGAATCGCGGCGGAACGGCGAATTTGTTCGATTTCGTACTTCAACGCGTCGAACTGAGCATCCTGACTCAGTTCGGCCAGTCGATTGTAAGATCCAAATATCTCTTTATATCCATGATCGGAAAATCGCTCGAAGACACCTGCAGGGAGCGTGACCGTTCTTCCGAGAAAATCCCGCCCGAACCACCAGGGAAGCTGCTCCGGAAGTTGTGGCAAGCCCCAATTTCCAAACTCCGAGATCATCAAAGGCTCTGTTCCGCTCTCCTCTGCGTCGCCGGACCCGCTCCACAGCCACTTCGGTCGAGCGGCGACGGCATCCACCGTCTCATCAAATCTCTTCCGGTGTTCCGGGATTGCCCAGTACGTGTGATAGTCGTTGATGTCCGTCTTGAGGTGGAAGTTCCCCCAGCAGGCACTGTTGTCCACAACCAATCGACCGCGAGCCAATGCCTTCGCTCGCTCGAATTCCGTCTTCAACCATGATCGCTGGTCGGGTTTCTGCAGGTCGATCCCCCAGCTTTCGTTGATGAGACTCATGATCACTAGTGACGGATGATTCCAATCGCGCTTGAGCATGTTTGTGAACGTCTCAGAACCCCGGCGGGCGGCATCAGGAGTAAAGACGTCCCAGTTGGGGATCTCACACCAGACGAGGAGACCGATCTCATCGGCAACCTTCAGATAGAGCGGATCTGGAACCTTGATGTGGCAGCGGAGCAGGTTCAGCCCAAGCCGCTTCGCCTTCGTCATCTCGTCCCGGAGATATTCTTCCGACGGAGTCGAGTAGATGGTTTCGGGATAGAAGTCCTGGTCGAGCGCACCCATCAAATAGATCGGCTCGCCGTTGAGGAAGAACTTTCCTTCTTTTGTCTCGAACGACCGAAAACCGAACCGCTCCCTTCGCCTATCACCGCTCGAGAGCACCGCCTCAAGCTCATAGAGATGCGGGGTTTCGAGGCTCCAAAGCTTTGGATTCTTCACATGCAACTCGACGACGAGCGTATCTTCGTTGGACGAAATGACCCGTTGCGTTTCAGCCTCCGAGGTTCCCTTCGAACCGAAGATCCGAAGTGCCAATGTCTCGCGACGGCGATTTCGATCCTTCACTATTTCCAAAGCGACTTCGACTTTTCCATCAATCGTTGGCGTGCATTGAATGCGCCGGAGGAATGGATGGGGCCTGATCTGCAACTCAACGCTCCGCCAAATGCCACTGGTCTGCACATACCAGCTCTGCTTCCCGCGCGGGATATGCCAGAGACTGATCCCCTCTGTTCCTCTGTCGGTCCCAATCGGGTCCATCACGCGCACGAGGATCTCGTTGTTTCCGGTACGCAGGAAGCCGCTGACTTCGAACGCAAACGGCGTGTATCCTCCTTCGTGTTCGCCGGCGAGATGACCGTTTACATACACTCTGCAAAGATAGTCGACCGCGCCAAAGTGCAGGAGTGCAACGGGCCCCTTCTTCCGTTCCTTCAGCGAAAAAGTCTTCCGGTACCAGGCAACTCCTTGATAGTCCCGAAGATCGTCGAATTGCGCCTGCCACGAGAGCGGCACACGACACATTCTCCATTGGGCAAGACTCTTGACGTTCTTCGCAGTAAACGCGCCGGACGTGTCCACCGCAAAGCTCCACTCGCCATCAAGCGAGAGCGTTTGAGCCGCGCCGGCCGAAAGAGTGAGGTTCATAAGGCCTACAGAGAACATGATTTTCAGGATTCGGGGTTTCATAGGGGAGTCAGGTTAAAAGGCTTCTTCTCTCCTCCCTCCACCGTCGAATGAATTCCAGCTCTTCGCCTCGACGTTCGTACCCAACGGAGTGGCCGGATTGTTCATTCACAAACCAGTCGACGGTGCGAGGCATCCATTCCAGAAACGGCGTCGGGCGGAAGTTGAGGTCCTGTGTGATTTTCTCCAGGCTCACGATCGCCGTTCGGCGTGAGTTGAAGGTGAACACGTCCCCGTTCGGCGAGAGGCTAAAGGGGAGAGCATCGAACACTTCCTGATCGATGTGAACGACCTCGGGTTTCCGTCCGAGCAAGTGTCCCAGCGTAAACAGGTAATCTTTTAGCGAGAAGATTTCTTTTCCTGCGACGTTGTATGCCTGACCGATGGAGAGGGGCGTCTCCAACAGTCGGACAAATGCCCATGCGACATCTTCAATGTAGACGCTTTGGAATACGCAATCCCCGCTTCCGGGAACGAGCAGCGGCCCGCCGTCCAAGATTCGCTCAATCCAGAAATAATCTCGCTTTGATGGATCGCCCGGACCGCAGACGTACGCCGGGCGAAGCATACTCACCGGGAATGTCTTCTCGTCGTGGGCGTCCCAAAGTACCCGTTCACACTCGCGTTTGTCGATCCCATACGTCATACCAAACGGATTGCGGGGGAAGAACTCCATCACCGCACCATGGTCCTGGTCTTCCGTAACCGGCGGTTGAACGTCATGGGAAATCATATACACTGAAATGGTGCTGCAATGAATGAAGCGCCCCACACGCCCACGGAAGATCTTGACTGCCGATCGTGCTTCCTCACCCCGATAGGCAACCATGTCGTAAACCGCATCGAACGTCCGGTTGCCGAGAGCATCTCGCAGTGCCGACTCATGATGCCGGTCGGCAACCAACGTCGTGAGTCCGGGATGATGGTTGATCGGGTAGGGTGACAGCCCTCGCGTCAGAACTGTAACCAGGTGATGTGCGTCGAGCAATCGTCGGACAACGCGACTGCTGATGAAACCGGTTCCTCCTATGACGAGTACTTTCATCGCTGCACTCATCTGAGTAGAACTGCTTTCTTCGTTGCTGAGTATCCGCCCGATTCAAACCGGTAGAGATAGACGCCGCTCGGCAGCCCTTCTGCATTGAATTGGACGATGTGCGTTCCGGCGTCTCGTTCTTCATCCACCAATGTGGCAACATCACGCCCAAGAAGATCGAACACCCTCATCCGCACCGCGTGCTTCATCGGGAGCTCGAATGTTATTCGAGTCAAAGGATTGAATGGATTTGGATAGTTC
>DMMN01000156.1 GCA_003453835.1 Bacteroidota bacterium
CTCCCGCGGGGTCGGAAACCTCAGATCACGTGCTCAACGGCAAACTGAGGGCCTTCAACGACGCAGTCGTTTCGCTCGACTCACGCGAGGAACGCATGGAGTTGGAGCAAGAGTACAACCGGATGTTCTCCCAGAGTGGCTCGACANNGAGACCGAATATGGATACGAAAACATCTTTCAGAAGACACAGGCGATGGCGGACATCGCGGGCTTCTACAGCGCATACGGCATAGAAGTCTCTGATACGAACACCGAGCGCGTGGATTTCATTGGAACTGAGCTGCAGTTCATGGCCTACCTGACCTTAAATGAAGCGTACGCAATTGAGGCTGGTGATGTCGATCAGTTGGAGATTTGCCGCGACGTTCAACGCAAGTTCCTTCGGGATCACCTTGGCAGGTGGGTCGATGCGTTCACGCAAGCTCTGCGCGGCAAAACAAGTCTCACGTACTATTCCACTCTCTCCGATCTTCTCAATTGCTACCTGCGCGCAGAGTGTCGGATGTTTCAGGTCGAGATCACCGAGCTCGCGACGTTAAGGCCGATTGAAGCGAAACCCGTCCCATTCGGTTGCGAGGCTTGTCTTGGTGATCAGGAATCAGTGACCGAACAGCGTGGCGGTTGAGAGGCACGCGATCTTTGAAGATTCCTCGTCCAGCTTCCTGTGGTCGGATCGCTGAGTCCGGCCTGTGCGTCATTGTGNNCAGTTCACTCCATCAAGCAGTTGATCCTCGAACCTGCCTCGGGAGCAACTCTTACCGAATTGACGGATTCTCAATCGCAGTAACAAGATGGTCAGGTTTTGCATGCGTGAGAAGGGCTTGACCAGCCCCGCCTTTTCCCCTCATCTTTTCTAGCTATAAATAGCGGAGGAAAAAGTCTGATAAATGGCACAAGAGTTGATGCAATTGAAGTCACACCACTGAAATCATGGCCGAAAAATACAAAGTCTCAATCCCTGACATCGGGTTTTGGAAGAGCCTCGTCCCCTGCCAAATAGGTTGTCCGATCCATACCGACGCGGGCCGCTACGTTCAGCTCATTGCCGAAGGTCAATTCAAAGAAGCATACCTGACCGCTCGCTCGCCCAATCCGTTCGCGAGCGTGTGCGGGAGAGTTTGTGCCGCGCCGTGCGAGGATTGGTGCCGGCGGGGAAAGATCGATGCGCCGGTGAGCATCCGGGCGTTGAAGCGTTACGTCACCGAAAAGTACGGAGTCGAATCTCTGGAGCCGGACGCGCAAGACGGATTGTTTAGCGGTGAGGGTGAGCGAGGAAACAAATGGGGCTGGCATCTCCCGATGCAGGTGAAAGGGCGGAAAGGAATCGCCAAGAACAAAAAGGTTGCCGTCATCGGCTCCGGTCCCGCCGGTCTCTCGTGCGCGCACGACCTGGCATTGATGGGATATCAGGTGACGGTGTTTGAGGCAACAGGCGTTGCAGGCGGCATGCTCCGCCACGGCATTCCGGAGTATCGGCTCTCGCGCTCCTTGATCGACAAAGAGATTGAGAAGATTAANNAACACTCCTCTCAAGGAGAGATTCGGACTTCGCGAGCTCAAGAAGGAGGGGTTCGAATCGTTCTTCATTTCCGTCGGAACCCAGCGAGGACGCGATCTCAACATCGAAGGCTCAAACCTCGATGGCGTCATCAAGGCAATCGACTACCTCCTCAACATCAATAACGGCTATCGAGTCAACCTGGGGAAGAAGGTACTGGTGATCGGAGGAGGATTCGTTGCGTTCGATGCCGCACGGACGGCACTCCGGGGAGCCCCGGAGCCGGAATCGACTTCGATGCACGAGGCGGTGGATGCTGCCCGCACGGCCCGCCGC
This sequence comes from Bacteroidota bacterium, assembly GCA_003453835.1. Taxonomy (GTDB): domain Bacteria; phylum Bacteroidota; class Ignavibacteria; order UBA10030; family UBA10030; genus UBA10030. The sequence continues at coordinate 1,835 of DMMN01000156.1, forward strand.
GGCGGCGCCGAGGAAGTCCATATCGCGAGCCTGGAATCGTTCGACGAGATGCCAGTCCTGCGCACCTCGCAAGGACACGAGGAGTTTGAAGAAGCAAAACGCGAAGGGGTCGTGTTCCACCCACAGCGAGGTCCGAAGCAGTTCCTGGGGGAGAATGGAAGATTGAAAGCCGTTGAGTTCATCGGCGTCAAGCGGACGTATGACGAAAACGGTCGATTCAATCCGGTCTACGACGAAAGCTCCACCGAGCGCTTCGAAGCGGACTCCGTCATTCTCGCCATCGGACAGCAAGCGGATCTCTCGTTCATCAAACCTTCGGACGGCATCGAGCTCTCTCCGGCACGGTTCATCAAGGTGGACCGCGAGACGCTCGCCACCTCCGCACCGGGAATCTTCGCGGGAGGCGACGCGGCATTTGGTCCCCGCAACATCATCGATGCGGTGGCGAACGGCAAGCGGGCCGCCCTCTCCATCGACGAATTCTTCCGCCGTCGAAAGTCCGAGACATCCTGCAACCTGTCCGTCGAAAAGATCCCGACGCGCAACTTCACGCGTCCGGAAGCATACGAGCAGCATCGGCGGAAGGCCCCACCGACAATCGATCTGGATCGTCGCACCGGCATCTCGGAAGTCGAATCAGGGTACTCAGAAGCGCAGGCACGAGAGCAGGCGGAGCGATGCCTCTCGTGTCACATCCAGACCATCTACGACGCGGAGAAATGCGTGATGTGCAACCGGTGCGTGGATATCTGTCCGGAGTTCTGCCTGAAGCTTGTGCCGCTCGCCGATCTGGACCTGGATGAAACGATGAAAAGAATCCTCCTGGCGCAGTATGTCGTCGATCCGTTCCAGCCCGCGACCGCAATGATCAAAGATGACGAGACCTGCATCCGTTGCGGTTTGTGTGCACTCCGCTGTCCGACCGACGCAATGACGATGGAGGTGTTTTACTACGAGGAGGGAGCAAACGTATGAGGTTCTTCAAACGCAACGGCACGTCGTCCGCAACAGAAAGCAAAACGGCCGGCAATGTGTCCCGAAGATCGTTTCTGGAAAAGCTCGGCCTTGGAGGAGTCCTGGCGGGATTGGCAGGACTTGGGTTCCAGTCGTTTCGGTCGCTCATCCCCAATGTTCTCTATGAGCCTTCGAAGCGATTCAAGATTGGACCGCCGGCGAACCTGGCGGAGGGAGTGACATTTCTAGAGGAGAAGCGGTTGTACGTGTTTAAGGAGGGCAAGTCGTTCTATGCAATCTCCGGGTCTTGCACACACCTTGGGTGCACCGTGAAGTACACGAAGTTGAACCAGCCACGGCGCATCGAGGTCGAAGGAGAGCAGAAAGAGATCGGCTTCGAATTCCACTGCCCGTGTCACGGCTCGAAGTTCTACGGGGATGGAACAAACTTCGCCGGCCCCGCGCCGGGCCCGCTGCAATGGTTTCTGCTGGAAGTCTCTCCGGACGACGGCCAGCTTGTCGCGAACATGGACGAGGAAGTGGAGCAGAATTTCCGATTGACGGTCTGACCTGGCCTCGCCCGGGCGGTGGCCGGCACAACGTCTCGACGTTGAGAAGAGAGTCCCCCTCATCTTCTCTTGCCGGAGGGCGAGGTCGGGGTAGTTTGTAAGGGGGACTACACGAACGAACTTCTGGAGCGATCGATGTCATTCGTCGAAAGAGCAAAGAAGAGTTACCGTAAGCTCACGTGGACATGGAATCCGGGGAGCGACAAAGAAGCAGGCGACGCGATTGTGAAGAACCTGTTGCTTCACTGGTTTCCGAACAAGGTCACCAGTGGAAGCATGTCCTGGACGTACTCCCTCTGGCTCGGAACGATCTCTTTCGTCCTGTTCATGATCCTCACAGGGACGGGAATGATCCTCATGTTTTTGTACGTTCCCTCTGTCGAGCGCGCGTACACATCGGTCAAGGACATCGAGTTTGTGATATCATTCGGGTGGCTCATGCGCTCGATGCATCGCATCTCGGCGCATCTGATGGTGGCAACAGTGTTCCTCCACATGGTACGGGTGTTTCTCACCGGCGCATTCAAGAACGGAAAAGCGGTCGGATCGAACCGCCCGCTGAACTGGATCATCGGATTGATTCTGCTGATCGTAACACTGCTGCTTTCCTTTACCGGCTATCTCCTTCCGTGGGATCAGCTTGCGTACTGGGCTATCACGGTCGGCACCAACATCGCCAGCTCGGCCCCCCTTGTCGGCGAATCGATCCGCTTCTTCCTCCTCGGCAGCAGCACCATCGATCAAAACGCTCTGATCCGGTTCTACGTACTGCACGTGTTCTTCCTGCCGGTCATCGTCCTGGTTCTCTTTTCTTATCACATGTGGCGCGTCCGCAAGGATGGCGGACTCGCGGTTGTCGATCATGAGGCTTTGGATCAATCACTCGAGAAGATTGCACCCGTCAAGTCAAAGACCTATTCCCTTCTGGGAATCGCCAACGGAACCACCGTCCATGTCCAGACTTCCATGGTGGACGAGGAGAAGAACTCCATTCCCTCCGTGCCGAATCTCTCGCGGAGAGTCTGGCTCGTTTCACTTCTCACGTTTCTTGGAGTCCTCATCCTCTCATTCTTTTTTCGTGCTCCACTTGAGGCCCCGGCAAATCCATCGGTAACGCCCAATCCGGCCAAGGCGCCGTGGTACTTCCTCTGGCTCCAGGAAATCGTCACCGATACGACGATCAACCTCGGCTTCTTCACTCTCAACGGTGCGCTGGTCGGAGGCATCATTCTGCCGGCAGTTCTGATCGGCTTGGCGATTTGGTGGCCGTATCGCGACCGATCCGGCATCGACGCCGTCGGCATTTGGTTTGCGCCTGAGCGAAAGACGCAGAACCTGGTCTTCATCGCGATCTGCGTCGCCATCATTCTCTTGACGATCGTCGGAACATTCATGCGGGGGCCTTATTGGAATCTCTACTGGCCGTGGGAGACGTGGCCGACGATGCCCGTGCGGTTCTAGTGGATTGTCACTTATATTTCCTTACAACCGTACGACTGCATGAAAAGGATAGATCCAGAACAGTACAATCCGGGCCTCTCTGCACTGCGATCGCCCGCAGGCGGAGCCGGCGTATGGCGCGCAAAAAGCAGCGCGTAAACCATCCGCTCTCGTGTGTAAGCCAATGCGTGGAGAGAGGGTCGTCAGACTCCGATAGCCGTCTGTTCGAC
>DMMN01000157.1:0-2179 GCA_003453835.1 Bacteroidota bacterium
CCGCTTCGCAGCCATCCGTTGATACGGACGGCTGGATAAACTCGTTGAAAAATCTGAGGTAAACCCCGCGTAGCGGGTTTCGGGACCAGAGGAGCGGTCGACTTCCAGTCGATGGCGACAGCAATTGACCCCAACAATAATGCGCTTTTCCTGAGGCGGTCAACTTGAGTAATTACCTTTTCGTCTTGACTTCGTGCGTGCAAACCGCTGCTGCTGTCGCCACTCTTCGATCTCGGAATGATTGCCTGAGAGAAGAACGTCCGGCACGTTCAATCCGCGGTACTCCGCCGGTCGGGTGTACTGAGGAGCACCCAGGAGTCCGTCTTGAAACGAATCGCTCAGTGCCGATTCCGTGTCGTTGAGCACTCCCGGAACCAAGCGAACGACGGCATCGACGATCACTGCGGCAGCGAGCTCGCCTCCCGTCAACACATAGTCTCCGATCGAAACCGATCTCGTCGCCAGCGCCTCCCGTACGCGCTCATCCACGCCTTTGTAGTGACCGCAGATCAGCATCACATTTGCTTTGAGCGAGAGCTCGTTGGCAACGCGCTGGCTGAACGGTTCGCCGTCCGGCGTCAGAAGTATAACTTCATCGTACGATCGTTGGGAACCAAGGCTCTCGACACATTCGAAGATCGGTTCGGGCTTGAGGATCATCCCAGCGCCGCCGCCGTACGGCGTGTCGTCGATCGTTTTGTGCTTGTCGTGCGCGAATTCCCGGAGATCGTGGATGACGATCTCTACTTTCCCCTTCTCCTGAGCCCTTCGCAGAATGCTTTCCTGGAGCGGGCTTTCGAGAAGCTTCGGCAATCCTGTGAGTATATCGATCCGCATCACTCCAGCAACCCTTCCACTGCGTGGATCACGATTTCCCTTCGCTTGTCGTCCACCGAGACGACAACCTCTTTAACGGCCGGGATCAGAAGCTCCTTCATCCCGTTCATCACAATCCAGATGTCGTTTGCCGGCAAGTGCATCACATCCCGAACCGCTCCCACGTGCCGCCCTTCATCCGTCAAGACCTTCATCCCGATCAGGTCGTGTATAAAGTACGAGCCCTTCTTCGGCTTGACGGCGTCGCGGCCCTCGACAAACACGTATTTCCCTTGTTGCGCATCGGCGGCGGTGCGCGAGCCGATCTCGCTCAGCTTCAACACGACGCTCGATCGCTCGATCCGAGATGCGGAGATCGTGTGCCGCTCGGCGGATGCCTCGTCGTTCCCGATCCAGACGGTTTGCAGACCGTCGAAACGCTTCGGATCATCTGTCAGCAACGCAATTCTGACCTCGCCCCGGAGGCCGACGCTCTTCGAAATTCTCCCGACGGCGAGCATTGTCCGGCGGGGAGCGGCATCAGCGCGAGCGTGTCTCATCAGCCGATGATGTCCAGAACCGCTTTNNTCTTCTTTCTCTTCCATCTCTACGATCACCGAATCCGGTCTATCAACGAGATGCTTAGCAACGTATTCAACGAATTCCCTCATAGCTCCACCTCCTATGCCAAGGGCATCGCCTTGCGAATGAGGACGCAGTCAACGACGGTTGCCTACAACGCACCCACGGTGGTTTCCGCGTGGGAAGAAATTCGAATTGAAGTGCCGCTTTCGACCTCTCGCCGAACGAGCTACGCGGCAGGTTGTTCTGCCGGGGCCGCCGCTGTTGCTCCCTCCGCGGGTTTTGCCGCGCTCTTTTTCTTCTTTTCCGCGCGACGGACCTTTCGGTCGACTTCGCGCTGAGACTTCTCCACCTGTTGCATCTGCCAGCGCTCGATGATGCTCGCTTTCTTTTCTTCATCGACGCCGCGCTTGGTCAGTGTCCAGCGCAACCACAGTCCTGAGCGTTGGAGCAGGGAGCGGACGGTGTCCGTCGGCTGCGCGCCCTTGCGTAGCCAATGGAAAATTCGCTCATCCTTCAGGCTGAGGGCGATGGGGTGCGCGTTCGGGTCGTACTGTCCTACCGCTTCGATGTATCNNGCCATCGCGAGGCGAGCGGATGTCCGCCGCAACGACTTTGTAGATGGGGTGTTTCTTCTTCCCCGCTCTCCGCAATCTGAGTTTTACCACAGGTGACTCCTCTGATTAATCCGTTAAGTGTAAGTTACCATCTGATGTTATGCACAGACACCTATTGAAGAACAAGTCCGTTCGCGCGTGGAGAAGAGCACACACCCCCACTC
>DMMN01000157.1:2190-6927 GCA_003453835.1 Bacteroidota bacterium
GGTCGAACAGACGGCTGTCGAGGAACGTCCTCCGGAGGCGCCCGCCAGCCATCCATGCCAGCAAGCGGTCAGGCTGGGGTCGGGCTGGGATGCGCCTTTGGCGCAAGGGGTGTGTCCTTTACTCACCAGAACCACGATTCTCGTTTGTCCAACGTCAGTCTATAATTCTGCGCTGCATCGAGCCCGACAGACGATGCTCCGAATCAATGGATCGGCAGCCTCATCCCTTTCAGGTTTCGCTTCATGTTCCCTTTGGTGAGCCGCTTCATCATCTTCTGCATTTCTTCGAATTGCTTGAGAAGCCGGTTGACCTCCTGCACCGTTGTGCCGCTTCCGATGGCGATACGTCGCCGCCGGCTGCCGTTGATGATCGACGGACGCATTCTCTCTTCCCTCGTCATCGATTGGATCATCGCTTCGATGCTGACGAGCGCGTTGTCGTCGATCTGAGCATCCGCCGGAATTCGATTCATTCCCGGCAGCATGCCGAGCACCTGGCTCAAAGGGCCCATCTTTTTTACTTCGCGCAACTGATCGAGAAAGTCTTCCAGCGAGAATTGCGACTTCCGGAATTTCTCTTCCAGCTTGAGAGCCTTCTGCTCGTCGAATTGCTCCTGCGCTTTCTCGACAAGGGTGACGATATCACCCATCCCGAGAATTCGAGACGCAATGCGGTCGGGATGGAACGGCTCGAGCGCATCCAACTTCTCACCGACCCCGATGAACTTGATCGGTTTCTCGACAACGGCCCGAATGGAGAGCGCAGCCCCGCCCCGGCTGTCGCCATCGAGCTTTGTCAACACCACGCCGTCAAAATCGAGCCGGTCGTGGAATGCCTTCGCCGTATTGACGGCATCCTGGCCCGTCATCGCATCGACGACAAAGAGAATCTCGTGCGGTTCCGTTCGTTCTTTGATCGAAGCGACTTCCCGCATCATCTCCTCATCGATGTGCATGCGACCAGCCGTATCGATGATGACCGTATCACGGAGATTCCTGCGCGCGAAGTCGATCGAATCGACCGCAATCTTGACGGCGTCACTCCCCCGATCCGTATAAACCGGGATCCCCGTTTGCTTCCCAAGGGTCTGCAACTGGTCGATGGCGGCCGGCCGGTAAATGTCGGCAGCGACCAGCAGTGGATTGCTCCCCTTCCCTTTCAGAAAGTTGCCGAGCTTCGCGGCAAAGGTTGTTTTGCCCGAACCCTGCAGGCCCGCGATGAGAATGACGGTGGGGGGCGTTTGTGAAGTTTTGATCTCCGCCCTGGATACTCCGAGCAGCTTCACCATCTCGTCAAAGATGATCTTAATGATAAGCTGGCCCGGCGTGATGCTGGTGAGGACCTCTTGCCCTACCGCCCGCTTCCGCACATCTTCGACGAACTGCTTGGCGACCTTATAGTTGACGTCGGCATCTAAAAGAACACGTCGGACCTCGCGGAGCGTCTCGGCGACATTCGCCTCCGTGATCCTTCCTTCGCCCCGAAGCTTCTTGAAGACGGCTTCGAGCTTTTGACTCAGACTCTCAAACATTCGATCCGACCGACTCCTAACGACCGCAAGCGTAACAAAACTTCCGAAATCCCCACGCATATTGAGATTTCGGAAGCCGTTTTTCTCAAAATTTGGGCTATAAACTTAGGCAAAAAAAGCTCCCCAATCAAGCCAAATTTTGGAAGCGGGGGCGGGCGAAGATGGGGGAGATAACCATGTCATGGAAGGACATCCCGGTTTAGACCAAGGCAGGTGGAAATAATCAACCGGTCCCATCGATCAAGGTGATCATCAAGAACTACATCGATCACAAAAAGAAAAAACCGTCGTCCGATTCCTCGAATGACGGTTTCCCGCATCACATCCCGGGCAAATGCTTCTCAAGAGAGCTCCGTCCAGGCTGAAGTGCGATTACCCCGCCTTTCTCAGCGCCTCGGCACCACTGACGATCTCCAGCAACTCTTTTGTGATGGAGGCTTGGCGGGCGTTGTTGAATTTCAATGTCAGGTTTCGAATGATCTCTTTCGCGTTCTCCGTCGCATTGTCCATCGCGCTCATCCGGGCGCCTTGCTCGGCGGCATTCGACTCGAGCAGCACCCGCCACATCTGAAAGTTCAGGTGGCGCGGGACGAGCGCGTTGATGATTTCGAGGCTCGACGGCTCGTAGATGTACTCCACCTGGGCTTCCGGCTTGTGAGGCTCGTGCGGCTTCGTTTCCTCGGGCGGAATCGGCAAAAGCTGCTCGATCACGATGCGCTGTTGGATGACCGACTTGAACTCGTTGTAGATGACCTCCACGCGGTCGAACTCGCCTTTGAGATAGCCGTCCGTCAACTCCTGGACGATTTCTCGCGCGTTGTTGAAGTCCAGAGCATGGTAGATACCGACATGCTTCGCATAGATCTCGTAGTCGCGACGATTGAAGAAATCAAATCCTTTCTTTCCAACCGTCAGCAGCTTGAGCTTGCCCCCCTCAAGGAAGTCCGCGTAATTGGTTTTGATGTGGGAGGTAGCGGCCTTCATGATATTTCCGTTGAAGGCGCCGCACAGACCGCGGTCGGCGGTGACCACCACAATGACGATCCGCTTGACTTCGCGGCTTGTGAGCAAAGGGTTGAGGGCCTGATCGACCTTCGTCACCAGATGGCGGAGCAATTCACCCAGCTTTCGCGCGTACGGACGCGTGGCGACAATTCGTTCCTGGGCGCGGCGGAGCTTTGCTGCGGCGACCATCTTCATTGCCTTCGTAATCTTCTGAGTACTTTTGACGCCGGAGATGCGTCGACGTATTTCCCGAAGTGTTGCCATTCAGATCGTCCTGGCGATTGTCTACGCTTTCGTCGTTGCTTTGAACTTGCCGGAGAATTCTTTGACAAGAGAGTGGAGTCGTTCGGTCAACGCATCGCTCAATGTCTTCTGCTCGGCGAGGGCGGTGAAGACGTCCGGATACTTCAGCTCGACGAACTCGTGAAGTTCCCTCTCATAGCGCTGAACGTCTGCAAGCGGAATCTCGTCAAGATAGCCGTTTGTGCCGACGAAGATGCTCACGACCTGCTTTTCGACCGACATCGGAACGTACTGATCTTGCTTCAGCAACTCGACAAGCCGCGATCCACGGCGCAGTTGCTGTTGCGTTGCCTTATCGAGATCCGAGCCGAACTTCGCAAACGCCTCCAGGTCGCGATATTGCGCAAGCTCGATACGCAGGCGGCCCGCAACCTTCTTCATCGCTTTGATCTGCGCGTTGCCGCCGACGCGGGAAACGGAGATGCCGATGTTGATCGCAGGTCGAACACCCGAGTTGAAGAGGTTGGGCTCGAGATAGATCTGACCATCGGTGATGGAAATGACGTTCGTCGGAATGTACGCCGAGACGTCGCCTGCCTGAGTCTCGATGACGGGAAGAGCGGTGAGACTTCCGCCGCCCAGGTCATCGCTCAGTTTTGAGGCGCGTTCCAGGAGACGAGAGTGCAGATAGAACACGTCGCCCGGATATGCCTCGCGTCCCGGGGGACGGCGCAAGAGAAGCGACATCTGCCGATACGCTTGCGCGTGTTTGGAGAGATCGTCATAGATCACCAGTGCGTGGCGGCCGTTGTCTCTAAAATACTCACCCAGCGTGGCCCCGGCGTACGGAGCGATGAACTGAAGCGGAGCCGGGTCGCTGGCGGTTGCCTGAATGATCGTTGTGAACTCCATCGCCCCTTCCTCCTCCAGCTTCGCGACGACCTGTGCGATGGTGGAGCCTTTCTGACCGATGGCGACGTAGATGCAATAGACCGGCTTGATTCCTTCGTTCTTCGCCTTCTCCGTATGCGTATACTTCTGATTGATGATGGCATCCAGGGCAACCGCGGTCTTTCCCGTCTGGCGGTCGCCGATGATCAGCTCTCGTTGTCCACGACCGATGGGGATCATGCCGTCAACGGCTTTGATGCCGGTCTGGAGCGGCTCTTTCACAGGCTGGCGCTGAATCACGCCAAGTGCTTTCCGTTCCAGAGGCGAGTACTTTTCGATTTTAATCGGGCCTTTGCCGTCCAGCGGCTCGCCGAGAGGTGTGATGACGCGTCCAAGCAATTGGTCACCCACCGGCATGGATGAAAGCCGCTTCGTTCGTTTCACCATATCGCCTTCTTTGATCAGCGCGCTGTCTCCGAACAACACGCAGCCGACATTGTCCTCTTCGATGTTCAGCGCCATCCCGAACACATGATGCGGGAACTCCACCAGCTCGCTGGACATCACTTTCGAGAGTCCGTACACGCGGGCGATGCCGTCACCGACCTGCAGGACCGTCCCTACATCGTACACATCGACTTCTTTTTCAAATCCGGAAAGCTGTCTCCGTAATATCGCGGAAACTTCATCGGGTCTTACTTCAGCCATGGCATGTTCCTCTTGTGTGCTCTTTCAAGAAAATCTGTGTTACGCCGAATCGACATCATACCTACCGCCCTGCGGGGAGCGGAGACGAACGAGGGAATGGACTAGCAGGCTGCGGCAAACGCCAAACGCATCAGCCACGAAGACACTAGTGGATTGTTACTTATGTTTCCTTACAACCGTACGACTGCACGAAAAGGGTAGATCCAGAACAATACAATCCGGGCCTCTCTGCACTGCGATCGCCCGCAGGCGGAGCCGGCGTATGGCGCGCAAAAAGCAGCGCGTAAACCATCCGCTCTCGTGTGTAAGCCAATGCGTGGAGAGAGGGTCGTCAGACTCCGATAGCCGTCTGTTCGAC
>DMMN01000372.1 GCA_003453835.1 Bacteroidota bacterium
AAGTAGTTCTTGCGGGCGAAGACGGATTTGGGCGCGATCGTGCAGTGCGTCGCCAGACCCATCTTCATGATGAACTCGACGAGGTTCTTGTTCAGGACGGGGAGGACGCCGGGCATTCCAAGGCAGACCGGGCAGACGTTGGAATTCGGCTCTTCGCCGAACTTGGTCGAGCAACCGCAGAACGCCTTCGACTCGGTCAGGAGTTGCGCGTGGACTTCAAGTCCGATGACGGGTTCGTATCGTTCATTCCAGGTCATAGAGAATCAGAGCGTCGCATGCCCTTGCTCGGGTTTCAAGTCGGGAGATGATTAGGCGGCGATCGCCTTCGTCACCTTCTCCGCCGCTTCCTTCAGATTTGAGGCAACGAGGAAACTCAAGCCGGAGTTTTTCATGCGTTCGCTGAACTCATATTCGAGAGCTTTCAAGCTGGCGAACGTGAAGCACTTCGTTTGTATGCAAGGGCTCAATTGCACTCGCGGGAACAACTACGACAGTGATTGTCTCTCCTAAAGCATTGAAAACTTCCAGTGAATATCCAGCTTCTTCCGCTTGAGATGGATGATGTTCCACAATCGTTGCAACATCTCCTTTGCGAAGTTGTTTCTCTGGAATGTCCTTTCGAAGCGATACCCTAGTGAAGAGTTCATAGTGCATGGTGTTTTTACTCCTTTTCTGGGAACAGCGTAATAAACTTTGTCAGCCCGGAGGATTGTTCTATCATCCAAATCGTGACGATCTTCAAATGCTTGCTGTTTGAACCGGCCAAAGTGCCGCGAATTTCCTACAATTGGCCATACGCGCTTTCTTCAAGAAACACGGCGTCCTTCACCAGGATCTGTTCCCGCAAATCACGTTCCAACTGTTGCCAGTTTTCAACCCCATAGCCCGCTTGAGCAAGATAGCGAGATTTGTCATCTTCTTGCCTGTGCTTCAAAAGGTATAGCTTGATCTTATCTGCCGCAATGATTGCATCGACAGGTAACTTCATTTGCTTTGCCGAGATTCATTGGATAGTTTCTTCAGCCACCCGATTCATTGGCCTTCATTAGGCACCAACACTGTGGATCGCCTTCGTCACTTTCTCCGCAGCTTCTTTCAGACTTGAGGCAACGAGGAAACTCAAGCCGGAGTTTTTCAGAATGTCTGCCGCCAACTCCGCGTTCGTGCCAGCCAGCCGCACCACAATTGGAACATGAATGTTGACGTTCCGTGCGGCCTGAACCACTCCGTTCGCCACACGGTCGCATCGGACAATGCCGCCGAAGATGTTGATCAGAACGGCCTTCACGTGCGGATCTTTCAAGATGATCCGGAATCCGGACTCCACCGTCTCGGCATTGGCGCCTCCGCCGACATCCAGAAAGTTCGCCGGCATGCCGCCTGCCAGCTTGATGATGTCCATCGTCGCCATCGCGAGTCCGGCCCCGTTAACCATGCAACCGACGTTGCCGTCCAGCTTGATGTAGTTGAGATTCGATTTCGACGCCTCGATCTCAAGCGGATCCTCCTCATCGAGATCCCGCATAGCGACGATTTCGGGATGACGATAGAGGGCGTTGTCGTCGAAGGTCATCTTGGCATCCAGTGCAATCACTTCTCCCTGAGCCGTAATGACGAGCGGATTGATCTCAGCGAGCGACGCATCCGAAGCTTCATAAGCTTTATAGAGGGCCAGCAAGAACTTGATCCCATTCTTGAAGGCATCGCCCGAGAGGCCAAGCCCGAAGCAAAGTCTGCGAGCCTGAAACTGCTGCAATCCAATTCCGGGATACACATACTCCTTCAGGATCTTCTCCGGTGTTTCGGCGGCAACCTTCTCGATCTCGACGCCTCCTTCGGTTGAAACCATGACTACGTTTTGTGAGCGGACACGATCCAACGTGATGCCGACGTACATTTCCCTCGCGATGTTCATCCCCTGCTCGATCAGAAGGCGCTTGACGATTCTTCCCTCGGGACCGGTTTGTTGCGTCACCAACCTCATGCCGAGAATCTCCGAGGAGCGGTCGCGCACCTCGTCGAGGCTTCGAGCGATTTTCACGCCTCCTCCTTTTCCCCTGCCGCCGGCATGTATTTGCGCCTTCACGACCCACACCTCCCCACCTACGGTTTCGGCTGCGCGAACTGCTTCGTCAACGCTGAATGCGACCTTGCCAACCGGTACGGGCACCCCGTACCTCTTGAGAATCTCTTTTCCCTGATATTCATGGATCTTCATACCAAACTCCCCTTTCGTTTCCGATGGTGGCGTTATTGCGGTGAACTCTCCGGACCTCCCGACTCCTCAGCGGCCGAATCGTTCCATTGCCTGACGGCTTCGGCGGCAGCGATGTACTCCGGAATGGGAACGAAGACTTTTGCCGGTTTACTCAACGCGCTTCGCGAGATAGATGAGTCACCCCCTCCATCCCAAACGAAGCCAATCGAATTGAAATTCTGGACCTGGACAGTGAACTTCTCACTCAGGAGGAACGACTTCACCAGCTCCGCTTCGTTGATGTCTGTCGATTGAAAGACCCCTGCCCAATCCTGACGAACTTCGATGCCGTTGTGGTCGCTGCAGAACATTCTGTGGCCGGATTCGACCGAGCAATCGTGGCACACGAGTTTCCGGCAGATGATACACACACCACTCGCCTCTTCGTCCGGATGGCTCTCGCAGAACACTCCTCCGGCATTCCGGAACAATGCTCCGCAGTGAGGACAGAAATCGCTGTCGGTCGTGACCTCTTCGCTGCAGTTCGAACAAGACTCGTATTCGGTCATCGTCGTCTAGGTTCGAGGGCCTGACTCGCAATGATCAAGTGATGATAGACTTCGACATTCGACATTGAGCGTTCGGCGTTGGATATTTCTTTTTGGAGCGCGTGAAAAGCAACAACTTCCCGGCGTTGTCCGACATGCAGCTTGTAAGAATCCCGATATCTCGCATTGGATCCGCAGGAAGATATCGGGTTTCTCGACCTGCGCAATGATGAATGATCAAGTAGTTCAAACCACTTCTACATTCTACATTGAACATTCGAAATTGGCCATTTCTTCGCGCCTACTTCACTTTTTCTGAGATCGACTTTGCCTGCATGAAGAGAAGCAGGTAGTCTCTGCCTCCCGCCTTCGAATCGGTTCCGGACATATTGAATCCGCCGAACGGATGCACACCGACAAGCGCGCCCGTGATCTTTCTATTCACATAGAAGTTGCCGACGTGGAAAACCTGTTTCGCCTTCTCGATCTTCTTCCGGTTCTTTGTCCAGACGCCTCCGGTCAAGCCAAACTCCGTATTGTTGGCGATCTCAAGCGCGTGATCGAAATCCCGGGCCTTGATGACGGCAAGCACCGGACCGAAGATCTCTTCCTGTGCGATCGTCGCCTTCGGATCAACGTCTGCGATGACGGTGGGTTGAACGAAGTACCCCTCTCCATCCGCCTTGCCTCCCCCTGCGATGAGTCGCCCTCCTTCTTGAATCCCCTTCTCGACGTAGGAAAGAATCTTCCGCTGAGATCCCTGATTGATCACGGGACCCATGTAATTAGTTGATCGATCCGACGCTCCAACCGAAAGTGTTTCCACCTTCGCTTTGATCTTTTCGAGGAACTTGTCATACACTTTCTCGACGACGATGGCCCGCGAGGCGGCTGAACATTTTTGCCCCTGGAAGCCGAACGCGGAGGCGACCGTTGCCTGGGCTGCAGCGTCGAGATCCGTTTGATCGTCGATCACGATCGAATCTTTGCCTCCCATTTCAGCCACGACACGCTTCAGCCACCGTTGTCCGGGTTGGACCTTCGCCGCAAGCTCGTAGATGTGGATCCCGACTTCCTTCGACCCGGTGAACGAAACGAACCGCGTCTTCGGATGAGCGACGAGTGTATCGCCGACCGTGCCGCCCGGCCCCGACACGAAGTTGATGACGCCCGGCGGGAGTCCGACCTCGCGCATCAAGTTGAAGTACATCCAGCCCGTGAGAGGTGAGTCGCTGGAGGGCTTCAGCACGACCGCATTGCCCGCGACGACGGCCGCCGACACCATGCCGGTGAGGATTGCGAGAGCGAAGTTCCATGGCGGCACGACAACCCCGACGCCGAGGGGAACATACTGAAGCTCGTTCTTCTCACCGGGGATTTTGGTGACCGGCTGAGGCGCTGCATAGCGAAGCATTTCACGAGCGTAAAATTCCATAAAGTCGATCGCTTCGGCCGTATCGGCATCGGCTTCCGGCCAGGTCTTTCCGACCTCGTAGACCATCACAGCGCTGAACTCATGTTTTCGCTTTCTCATCAGCCGTGCAGCTTTGAACAGATACCCGGCGCGCTTTTTTGGATCGACAGACTTCCATCCTTCAAATGTTTGGGCGGCCGTTTCAATAGCCTTGCTCGCCAGCCCTACGTCCGCCTTCTGGAAGACGCCCACAATCTCGCTCGGACGGGAGGGATTGTAGGAGTTCAGCTTGTCGGGCGATGTGAGCTCTTCGCCGCCGATGACGATTGGATATTCCTTCCCAAGCATGGACTTGACGTTCTCGAGTGCCCGTTCCATCGCCTTCCGATGCGCAGGTTTCGAAAAATCCGTGAGCGGCTCGTTTTTGAATTTTGAAATCGGCATAGTGAAACTCCTTGGCTACTTTGGCTTTCTATTTAGGATTCTTCCCAATCGCTTCTTTGATTGCTTTCGCCACCGCATCGTGCACCTGAGGGCGAACGTCGAAGATCTTTGAGCCGGCGCGCGTCGGATGAACTCTGTTCGTAAGGAAGACGATGATCAGGTTGCGTTCGGGGTCAACGGCAACGGAGGTTCCCGTGAAGCCCGTGTGGAGGAATGTCTTCTCGGACAAGATCGATCCGGCCCACGACCGGGTAGGGTTCTTCATATCCCAGCCTATCCCACGAGTGCTTTTGTCCGATTGCCGCGTTGTGAATCGGCGAATTACGTCTTCGCTCAGATAACGCTTTCCGCCGTACGTCCCGCCATTCAAGAGCATCTGAAGGAAGACGGAAAGATCTGAAGCGGTGGAGAACAAACCGGCATGGCCCGATACACCACCGAGGACGTATGCATTCTCGTCGTGCACGGTTCCCCGAACGGCTGTTCGCGACTTTCTCCAGATCGTATCCACTTCAGTCGGTGCGATTCGGTTCCAGAAGCGTTGCGGCGGGTTGTACATCGTGTGGCTCATGCCGAGCGGTTTGAAGAAAACGGAATCGACATACTGATCGAGCGTCGCACGGGAAGCCTTCTCAATGACCTTCCCCATCGTGATCAAACCGAGATCGCTATAGGTGAACGAGTTGCCGGTTCTGTACGCGAGCGGCGACGCGTATACGGAATCGAGCACGCACGCCGGCGTGGAGCAGAACTCGTAGAACTTCCTCCAGGCGGGAAGTCCCGAGTTGTGAACCATCAAGTTATACAGCGTGATCTCTTCTTTGCCGTTCTGTCCGAACTGTGGGATGTGCTCGATGACGCGATCGTCCAGATCGATCTTCCCTTCATCAACAAGACGCATCACGGCGCTCGTCGTGGCCACAACCTTCGTCACGGAGGCAAGATCGAACATCGTATTCACCTCGAGACGTTTGGAGTATGTGCCGTAGTCGAACGAGCCGTATGCTTTGTTGTGAACGACAATTCCGTTACGGGCAACGAGGAGCATCGCTCCGGGGAAGGCCGTGTCGCTGATGGCGGACTCGACGATGTCGTCCACCTTCGCGAGTTCTTTGCTGTTGAGGCCGGCCTCTTCCGGAAGCCCCTTGCCCAAGGCTTGCTTCGGGTAGGCAATCCCATCTCCAAACTTGAACACACCGCGGATCGCAACCGGCAGTCGGCCTTTGGCTGAATGTTCGGCGAAGAGAATCTCGACCGCGGCGCGCTGCATGACCTCCGCATCAGAATACGCACAGACGTACGCATCAACGGACGGGAATTCCGTGATCACATACGGATTGCCGAAGGAGATCGCGACGACTGGTTTCTTCAGCGCGAGGAGTCTATTCATGAACACCTTCTGCTCCTTCTGGATGAATCCCGTCATTTCGACGGAGCGAACGTAAAGATGCAACTGCACGATTATGAGATCCGCTGAGCTCGCATTAGCGACGAGGGCATCGATTTCCATTCTGTTGCTGCGCGGGTCGAGCTTTGCGTATTCGACACCGGATACGCGCTCGCGCAGAAGTCCGTGGAACGTCTTCCCGTCAGTCGGGTCCTCTGTGTCCGAGATGACGATGTCGAGAATCTTGCCGGAGCCAACCTTCGAGAGAGGCAGGATGTTGTTCCGGTTCCCCAGGACGGTTACAGCTTCGCGCGCGATCTTCAATGCGAGCAATTGATGCTCGCGCGAGTTCACCACTTCGGCAATTCGGGCTACGTTGACGGATCGCTCTTTGTCGAGGCCGAATCCCTGTTTGATGCCCAGCAGCTTTCGCACGGAATGATCGATCCGCTCTTCCGTGATCTCGCCACGCCTCACGGCCGAGACGATCGCGTCAATCGCCACGTCGGCGTCCACCGGCATGAGGACAAGATCGGTGCCGGCCATGATTGCGAGCACCGCCGACTCCCCCGGTTCGTACTTCGAAGCCACGCCGCGCATCACCATGGCATCCGTAACGATGAGACCGGAGAAGTTCAGCGCATCCTGCAGGAGCTTCGTTGTGATGGAATGTGATACGGTGGCTGGAATTCCCGAGGCAGTGTCAATCGTCGGGACGGCGATATGGCCCACCATTACCGAAACAGCTCCTGCTTCGAACGCCTCCCTGTATGGCGCCAACTCGACCGCGTCCAATCTCGCTTTCCCAAAATCCAACGTCGTAAGCCCCAAGTGGGTATCCACGTCGGAATCGCCGTGTCCCGGGAAATGCTTCACCGTCGCAAGCATTCCTCCATCGTGAGTCCCTTTGACAAATGCCGCACCCATCTTGCTGACGAGTTTCACATCATCCCCAAACGACCGGGTGTTGATGACGGGATTCCTGGGATTGTTGTTCACATCGATGGTGGGGGCATAGTTCTGATGAACGCCGAGGGCACGACCTTCGAGGGCTGTTGCTTTTCCAATCTCATAAGCATACTGCGGATTGCGGGTGGCTCCGACTGCCATCGCGCGCGGAAACGTCGTCGACCGACGAACCCTCATGCCGATGCCGTATTCGAAATCTCCGGCTATGAGGAGGGGAAGCGGTGAGCGTTCTTGAAGGCGATTGATGGCGACCGCATATTCGTACACATCTCCAACCGAGAAAATGAAGCCGCCGATCTTCCGCTTCGAAATCAGTCGCTCCAACTCCCTCCAGGATTCGGAGTCTTGCGATTGGTACTCCCCCGAGGTCCAGACAAACACAAGCTGGCCTACTTTTTCTTCGAGCGTCAGCCGGCTCAAAGTAGACTCGATCCAGATGTTTCGCGCGTGAGCGGCCGAAGCGGCATCGCGTTGACCGGCACAAGGCACAACGGCCAACACCAAAGCTAGAACAAACAATCCTCTGCTCATTGTCTCTTGGAAGATTAATCTAAGCGAATCTTGGGAAATGCATTTCAGCAGTCGACAACGACCGACTGTAAGCGGCAAAAAGTACGAAGCAAAGCGCCGAGAATCAAACGGTTATTTCTTTTCCGCCTCCGACTTTCTGGCGAACTGCGGATCGATCTTCACCAACGCGGGCACGATGTAGCCCGGAATCGTCGAGATGACGACCCAGAGAAAGAAGCTTTTATACCCGACCATCTCCTGTAGCATCCCGCTGAACATGCCGGGAAGCATCATGCCGAGCGCCATGAATCCCGTACAGATCGCGTAGTGCGCGGTCTTGTGTTCCCCCTCGGAGATCATGATCATATAGAGCATATACGCGGTGAAGCCGAAACCGTAGCCGAATTGTTCGAGTCCCACGGCAATGCTGATGAGAAGGAAGTTATCGGGTTGAACTTGTGAAAGGTAGACGAATGCCGCGTCGGGAATATGAATAGAAAGGACCATAATCCAAAGCCAGAACTTGAGACCTTTTTTCGAGACAACGTAGCCACCGAGCAAGCCGCCCAACGTGAGCGAGATAACGCCGACCGTGCCGTAGACGAGGCCTACTTCGCTGGTCGTCAAACCGAGTCCGCCTTGATCGCGCGGATCGAGGAGAAACGGCTGGACAAGCTTGATCAACTGTGCCTCCGCAAAGCGATAAAAGAGAAGAAACGCGAGGATGACGAGAACGTCTTTCTTCTTGAAGAAGAGAGCGAAGGTGCGCAGGAATTCCTGAACCACGCCGTGCGAGGCTGTCCGGAGAGTCGGCTGATCGCTTGCCGGATACGGCAACATGAACTTGTGATATCCAAAGAACAGGAGGAAGAGTGCGGACAAGATGGCAAACGTCACCGCCCAGGCAAGGGGGATGTTTCCTTCGCTCGACGTCTCGATGGTGCCGGCGATGACGACCAGAATGCCCTGGCCGGTGATCATCGCAACCCGATAGAACGTGCTGCGTACGCCGCTGAACGCCGCCTGCTGATGTTGCTCAAGCGACAACATATAGAAACCGTCGGCCGCGATGTCGTGTGTGGCCGAAGCGAACGCCATCAGCCAGAAGACAGCAATGGTCAACTGGAAGAACGAGGGGAGTGGAAGCGCGAAGGCAACGAGCGCAAGTGCCACGCCGATAACGGATTGCAGCGTCACTACCCAGAACCGTTTCGTCTTGAACATATCGACGAACGGGCTCCACAAAGGCTTGATCACCCAGGGAAGGTACAGCCAGCTTGTATAAAGAGCGATATCGGCATTGGAGATTCCGAGTCGCTTATACATGATGACGGAGACCGTCATCACAACGACGTACGGGATGCCCTGTGCAAAGTAGAGTGTGGGAATCCACGCCCACGGGTTGCGAGAGGTTGGTTTCGAAGCCTCCATTCTTTCCCTTTCCTGATTTCGCCGCCGTCTCCATTCCGCACATAGTCCGGTTCACGACGGGGGCGTGTGTTAGTAACTGACGATACGCAGATAATGAAAATTCGAATCTCGAATACCTGCCCGCCGCTTCGCTTTGGCAGGCGGGTTGAAATCCTAACAGGTTGTTGAAAAACTGTT
>DMMN01000174.1 GCA_003453835.1 Bacteroidota bacterium
CGGAATCAACTCCAACAAGCAGGAGAGCGCTGAAGAAGTGAAGCAACACGCAAAAGATAATAGCTTCGAGTTTACTATCTTGAAGGACTGGAAGAACGTTATCGCGGACAAGCTCGAGGCTACAGTCACTCCTGAGATCTACCTCCTGAATCCGAGCTTCGAGATACTCTACCACGGGCGCATCGACGATTCACAGCGCGAGAACAAGGTCACGTCCAAAGACCTGCGTGCAGCACTGGACAACGTTCTTGCCGGAAAGACCGTACCTGTCGCGACGACCAAAGCCTTTGGCTGCACGATCAAGAGAGTGAAATGACAGTGCAGACGATGACGGCGATCGCTTCCCTTCTGATCGTCGTCGCCGATGGTTGTTCGAATCGAGAACGGATGGCCGGTCACCCGAGTTCGACGCCCGGGCGTGAGGCCGACGCTGTCACGGTCCAACCGGTTGAGGAAATCGACCAGATCAAGCTCGATTCATTGATTCAGCGCAGAAAGGGCAAGGTCCTGCTCCTCAATGTATGGGCGACGTGGTGCGCACCCTGTGTTGAAGAGTTTCCGGATCTCGTGAGGCTAGACCGCGCGTACGAATCGGACCACGTTGAAGTCGTAGGCATCAGCGTCGATTTTCCCGACGAGATCGAATCGAAAATCGTACCGTTCTTGAAGAAGCAAAACGTCTCGTTCAAAGTGTTCGTTGTCTCGTTCGATAACCGGGATAAGTTCATCAACTCCCTGGACGAGAAGTGGAGCGGAGCCATTCCCGCCACGTTCGTTTATGACGAAAAAGGCAACCGGAGCTTCTCGTTGATCGGCCAGGCAACCTATGGACGCTTCCAACAAGAAATCGAAAAGGCAAAAGGAGCAGTCGAAGGTGATAAGAAAAACTGAGAGTCCTGATGAGGCCAGATCATGCTTTTCTCTGTGGTCGGGCTTCAGCATATGGAAGGGCCTTCTGGTATTCACGATTCTGGGGCTTGCTAGTCAGTCTCTCGTCGGTTCTGAAGATCGACTGAAAAGAAAGTTTGTTGCCAAGATCCAATCGATTGCAGAAAACGCCGATGCGGTGGTCGGGGTGGCCATCAAAGATCTCAAAAGCGGTGATGAATACCTGATCAACGCGGATGAAATCCTTCCGCAGGCAAGCTCCATCAAGATTCACATCCTAACTGAACTCTATCGGGAGGCGGAGCAGGGGAGGTATCGGCTGACGGACATCCTCCAGCTTCCCGAATCCGTGCGAGTGGGCGGAAGCGGAATACTCAGCGAGCTCGGCCCGAAATCCGTCTCGCTCAGCCTTCACGATTACGCTGTGCTCATGATTGTGCTGAGCGATAATACTGCGACAAATCTTCTCATCGATCTGGTTGGGATGCAGAACGTGAACAAATCACTGCAGGCGATGGGCGCCTCGAAGACGAAGCTTCAGCGGGTGATGATGGATGTCAAAGCCGCGAAGGCGGGGAGGGAGAATATCGGAACGCCGCGCGAAGCGATGATGGTGCTCGAGAAACTTCATCAAGGTGAAATCGTGAGCAAGAAAGCCTCAGAGGAGATAGTGTCTATTCTTCGAAAGCCGAAGGAAGGTCCGATTCGCCGAGGTGTTCCGGAGTCCGTTCCTGTCGCGAACAAAGAAGGCGAAGTGGAAGGCATGCGGTGCGATGTCGCCATCGTCGAACTCCCTGAGTCGCCTTACATTATCTGCGTCATGACGAAACTGCTCCTAAAGCCTGAAGACGGTCCGAGAGTCATTGAAGAGCTCTCGCGGGCGTCATTCCAGTACTTCGATCGCAAGGCAAATTCGAATGAGTTTGGTCGGAGAATTCCCCGTTAGCCGACCTCCTCTCGGTGAATGAGCATCGTGGTCGTGACCGGTCGCCACCCTTGCCAACGACACGTTCTCGCCGAATCCATTTTTCTCCATCACACCTCCCCCCTTTGAAGAACGCGTTGCACTGCCACCCCTTTTTTCGTATCTTTGAGCCGCAATGAATTCGAAACTCGACATCACAGTGGTTGTCGGAATGAGCGGCGGCGTCGATTCGTCCGTCACTGCCGCGCTCCTTCTCGAACAGGGATATAGGGTTGTCGGCGTGACGATGAAGACCTACGACTTTGATGAGGTGGGGGGGAATCTCGCGAACGAGACGAGTTGCTGCGGTCTGGGAGCCATCAATGACGCGCGGCTGGTTGCAGCCAAGCTCGGGATTCCTCATTTCGTCGTGGATTTCCGGGAAGACTTCGGCCGGCATGTTATCGACAACTTCGTGGACGAGTATCTTCACGGACGTACGCCAAATCCGTGCGTCATCTGCAACAGGGAGATCAAGTGGGGAGCGCTGTTGAGAAAGGCGGACGCACTTGGCGCGCAATGCATCGCCACCGGCCACTACGCGCGCGTACGATTTGACCCTCTCCGGCAACGCTACGTCATCTCACGATCAGCCGACGAAATGAAAGACCAGTCGTACGCACTCTGGGCCGTCTCGCAGGAAGCTCTGAGCAGGACGATGTTCCCGCTTGGCGAATTGCGTAAGCCGCTAGTCAGGGAACTCGCGTCAAAGTACGGACTACGCAACGCTGAGAAGCAAGAAAGCTATGAAATTTGTTTCGTGGCTGACGACAACTACGAAAGATTCCTCAAAGAACGTGTGGCTGCTCTCGAGACGCAAGTGGCGGGCGGCGACATCGTCTTCGATGGTAAGGTCGTCGGCAAACACAGGGGCTATCCCTTCTACACAGTCGGCCAACGACGAGGCATCGGTGCCTTTGGCAAGCCGCTCTACGTGACAGAGATCGAGAGCACAACGAACACCATCCGAATCGGCGAGGCAAACGACCTTCTTCACTTCGCACTTCTGGCCAAACGATGCAACATGGTGGGTTGGAGCGAATTGACCGCAGGGATGCGAGTTCAGGCGAAAGTCCGGTATAAAGACAACCCGACGGCTGCGCGCGTTTACTCCGAAGGCAACGACGGATTTCGATTGGTTTTTGACACGCCGAAGAGGGCCATTACGCCGGGCCAATCCGTTGTTCTNNCTGGGGATTGGGCTGCCTCGATTCCCCAAACCTCACGTTCCTGTCGACCTGTTCGGGTGCACCGGGGCATTCTGGTCCGATCCAGATTCTTGAGGAACTTTCAGAATTGGCACTCGTTTATCTCTCAGACTCGCGTGAAACAAAGACCCGACGACTTCCAGCTTGCTGAAGCCTTCCGCCGCGGAGACGAAAAAGCCTTTGAGGAACTTGTGCGTCGGTATCAACGTCAGGTGGCGAACCTCATCTACCTGACACTCGGCAATCGAGAGGGGATCGAGGATCTTGCTCAGGAAGTCTTCATTCGCGTATACCGGTCCCTTGCGCGTTTTGAGCGGGAAGCATCGGTCTATTCGTGGATCTACCGCATCACCGTCAATCTCTGTATCGATGAGATCCGGCGCAGAAAAATCAAGAAGACCTTTTCTCTTGAGCTTTTCTCGGAACACAAACTGGAGCAGGAGAAGCACACCAAGGTAAAGGCGACGGCCGCCGATAATCTCCTGAATGAGGAGAAGAAGGAGGTCATCCGGAACGCGCTCCAGAGGTTATCTCCGATCCATCGGACGGTCATCTTGCTCAGAGAGTATGAAGA
The DNA here is from genome assembly GCA_003453835.1 of Bacteroidota bacterium. GTDB lineage: Bacteria > Bacteroidota > Ignavibacteria > UBA10030 > UBA10030 > UBA10030. Next base: position 3,635 of record DMMN01000174.1, read on the forward strand.
CCTCTCATACGAGGAGATCGGAAAGACGCTGAAGATTTCGACCCAGGCGGTCAAATCGAGGATCTTTCGCGCTCGTGAAGAACTGAGAATCTTGCTTACCAACTATTTCGAGGAGCGAACATGAATCATTTCGATTCCGACGATTTGCTTTCGCGCTATCTGGATGACGAGGTGACGGCCGATGAACGTACTCGTGCTTCGGCGCATCTTGAGACGTGTGAAGCTTGCCGGTGGCGCTTCCATGAGCTGAGGCAGGTGAGAGGTTTCATCAAAGCTGCCGGCGACTTTGAACTGGATCCAATGTTTGCGTACGAAGTCGTTCGCGCCGTCAGACGGGACGAAGAAGGCGACGTGGTCTGGTTGGGGACGGAACGATTCGCCCGGAGGCTTGTTCTTGCCCTCTCCGTGTTCGTGATATGTGTCGTGGGTCTCGGAAGCCTCTTTGAGCCTGAGCAATCGGTGACGGTTGATCGGTACCTGACGAGTGAGCCATCCGATTCGCTTGCACGGCGGGTTCTCGAGCCGCATCAGGAGATTTCGAAAGACGATATCGTCTATGCGGCACTCTCAAAATGAGGACCTAACGGTATGGAACTGAAGACAAAGACGTTCTTGTTTATCATATCGAGTTTTTTGCTCGGCGGCGTCGCAGGAGGTTTTGTTGGCAAGACCTATTTCGGAGATGGTTCGGGTCCACGTCGCCCGGGCAGGGCGGAATACCAGAAGCAATTCGCGGATCGTTTGAAACTCTCCTCCGTTCAGGCCGCTCAGGTCGATTCGATGTTCGAGTCGAATCGCGCTCGGTTCAGTGACGTTCAGAAGCAATACTCCGAGGCGATCAGGTTGCGGCGGGACACGCTGCGTCTCGAAATTCGAAAACTGCTTTCGCCGGAACAAAACAAGCTCTATGACGACTATATCAAAGAGCTGGAAGAGCGGGACACTAGACGCCGGGATCGTCGAGACTAACCGGGAGGATTTTTTTCTCGTTCCTCCCCCGTGGGCGAGGTACTATATTTACCATCATCAAGATAGGAGCGCAATCGAATGAAGAAGATGTTCATACTGGCAGGGATCATCGTATTGGCCGGAGCGGTTCTGGGCTACTACTTCCTCGGAAGCAGTGAGCCAAGCGAGGCCATTCCCACGGGTCAGGTCACCCGCGTCGTGAAAGTCGAACGTGGTGATCTGAACTTGACTGTCTCTGCAAACGGCGTTGTCCAGCCGATCAACAAAGTCGAGATCAAGTCGAAGGCAAGCGGCCAAATCGAGGAACTAAACTTCGTCGAGGGGCAGTATGTTTCAAAGGGGACGCTCCTGATCGCTCTCGATCAGAAAACCACAAGGAACGACTACGAACAGGCGAAGGCCGATCTTGCATTGGCCGAAGCGAATGCCGTGCAGGCCGGAAACAACTTCAACCGAGCGGCTGAGTTGTTTGAAAAAGGACTGATCTCCGTTCTGGAGCGTGATCAGTCAAACGTCGACAACATTCGAACGAAAACGCAACTGATCAAGGCTCAGGCGGCGCTTGCGACTGCCGACGAGCGATTGCGCGACACGCGGATTGTATCGCCGATCTCCGGTGTTATTCTCACCAAGAACGTAGAGATTGGTCAAATCATTGCCTCCGGTGTTTCCAATGTGGGTGGGGGAACGCTCCTGGCCTCGATTGCCGACATGGATGAGGTCCACGTCGAGACCAATGTCGATGAAGTTGACATCGGAAAGGTTCGGGTGGGCCAATCTGCAAAGGTGGTTGCCGATGCCTATCCCGAGGATGCCTTCAACGGCGAGGTCGTGAGGATTTCGCCCCTTGGAAAAACGCAACAGAACGTAACGACGTTCAACGTGATCATCCTTGTAAAGAACACTAACAACAAGTTGAAAGCGGGGATGAGCACATCGGTTGATGTCGAGATTTTCCGCCGCCAGAATGTCATACTCGTTCCGAATGAAGCGATGAAAGACCCGAAGAGCGAACAGGGGAAAGCGCTTCTCGCATCGTTTAAGATGGAGACGCCCGAAAACAAGCCGGCAGCAGGAAGACCCGATTCGGCGCGGAAGAGTCAGTCGGTGGTACCGGATGATCCCAAGTCCGCCGACCGCAAGGATGACCGGCCGTTTGATTTCCGCGCAATGCGTGAAAAGACACAGAACATGTCGCCCGATGAACGACGGAAGTACCTTCAGGAGCAAATGGCTAAACTTACTCCCCAGCAACGCGAACAACTCATGCAGATGCGCCAACGATTCGGTGGTCAGGGCGGTCAAGGTGGAGGTGGAGAAGGGGGGATGATGATGTTCCGCGGCACGCCGGGTGGTGGGATGGAGGGAATGGGTGGGCCTGGCGGGGAGGGAGGGTTCCGCATGAGACGTCAGTCCCAGGTGGCAAATGAGAATGAAGTGAAGCAACGCCTCGTGCTGGTGAAAGATGGTGAGCAGGTCATTCCAAAGATTATCAAGGTCGGGCCAAGCAATTTTGACTACTCCGAGGTTCTCGATGGATTGAAGGAAGGTGACGAGCTTCAATATACGACCATCTCGCGAGCGAAGATTGCCGCCGAGCAGCAGAACGAACGAATGCGAGCCATGAGTAGCATGGGGGGTCTCGGTGGGGGGGCTACCCGTGTCCCGGGTACTCCGGGCGGCGGTCGAGGGCGTTGAGGAGAAAACGATGAACTTCAAGGAAAGCTTTCTCACGGCGCTCGCCGCACTCGTCGCAAACAAACTTCGCGCACTGCTGACGATGCTTGGCATCATTATCGGCGTCGCTGCCGTTATCACCATGATTGCGATCGGAGAAGGAGCGCAGAAGGCGGTTATCGAACGCATCCAATCGCTCGGGTCGAATCTGCTCTTCGTTTCGCCGGGGGCTCAGCGAGGTGGTGGAGTGGTGGTCGTTCAGTTCGGAACGAGCGTACGGCTGAAGAATTCGGACGCCGAGGCGATTGCAGCCAGAACAAGTGCTGTTGAAGCGGTCGTTCCCGAGTTCTCCCGCCAGGCTCAGGTCAAATACGAGAATCGAAACTGGAATACGAGGATCGTCGGAACTACGCCTGAATATGAAACAGCGCGCAACTTCCGCGCGTTTGCCGGACGATACTTCACACACTCCGAGGAACGCGGCGTGGCGAAGGTGTGCCTGCTCGGACAAAACGTTGTTGAGAGCTTGTTCCCGACCGGCGATCCGATCGGCAAGACCATTCGCATCTCAGGTCAATCGTTTCAGGTTATCGGTATTCTCGAATCGAAGGGGCAGAGCGGCTGGCAAAGCCCGGACGATCAAATCATCGTACCTCTCTCTACTGCGCAACGAAGAATCTTCGGCGTCGATTTCCTCTCCCAGATCAGCGTGAAAGTCGCAAACGAGTTGCTGATGGATGAGGCCTTTCTCGATATCGAGCGCATTATCCGCCGCGAGCACAAGCTGCGGGAAGAACAGGATAATGATTTCAGCATCCGGAACCAGGCCGACATCATCAGCACATTTGAGGAGACGCAACGCACGTTCACGTTTCTGCTCGCGGGCATCGCGGCGGTCTCACTGCTCGTTGGAGGCATTGGAATCATGAACATCATGATCGTCTCCGTCACGGAACGAACAAAAGAGATCGGCATCCGGAAGGCCATCGGAGCCCGGCGACGGGACATCATGTCGCAGTTCCTGATCGAGTCTGTCGTGATGAGTATTTCGGGCGGCTGCCTGGGCATCGGTGTCGGTATTCTCGCCTCCTATCTGATAACGACGTACGGCAACTTGACTCCGATTATCTCTGTAAACTCCATTGCCGTGAGCTTCGTTTTTGCGTCGTTGGTTGGAATATTTTTTGGCATCTACCCTGCCTGGAAGGCGGCGATGTCGAATGTCATCGACGCCCTCCGTTACGAGTGAGGCGATGTGGGTGGCGGCGAAGTCGTGAATGGTTGCCGATCCCTCGCCTCCGATGAGGCAATTTCTTCCCCAGAAGGTATATCGATATGCATATGCTGCTGAACAAGAGAGTGTTGGCTGTTCTCGTTGTCGTTATTGTCATTGTCTCTATCGTCGCGCTCAGATCTTCGGAGGCGCCCCAAAGTACACCTTCGAATCCGCGGGGGGCCGTCCGATCCGGCGAGCTGAGAATTCCCGTTCGTGGCGTTGTTGTCGTACCGAGACCGTTTGAGAACAAAATTCACGCGACGGGCAACGTGCTCGCGGCAGAAGAAGTTGAGCTGAGAAGCGAAGCGTCGGGCAAGGTGACGGGCATCTCCTTCAAGGAAGGCACTCATGTAGGGAAGGGCGACCTCCTTGTAAAGATTAACGATGCCGAGTTGAAGGCCCAGTTGCGAAAGACGGCCTCCCGAAAGAAACTCCTTGAGGAAAAGGAGGCGCGCCAGCGCACGCTGAGAGAGGGAAATCTCATCAGTCAGGAGCAGTACGACGAGGTGAAGAACGATCTTAATGGCATTGTTTCGGAAGAGGAACTTCTCGCTGCCCAAATCCTGAAGACCGAAATCCGGGCCCCGTTTGACGGCGTGGTGGGATTACGCTATGTGAGCGAAGGAAGCTATATCACACCCGCGACTCCTGTCGCACGCATGCAGGACATTCGCTCGATCAAGATCGAATTCTCGATCCCGGAGAAGTATGCAGGCGTCGTGCAGAAAGGGACCAAGATCAGATTTGGTGTCGAGGGAACAAGCAGACAGCACGAAGGAACCGTTTACGCGGTCGAGCCAAAAATCGATCCCGGCACCCGTACGCTGCGACTGCGTGCCCTCGCCCGAAATGAAAAAGAAAGCGTGCTGCCCGGTTCGTTCGCGAAGATCGAAATACACCTGAAGAGGATGGAGGATGCCGTCCTCATCCCAACCCATGCTGTTATCCCTGACGTCGACGGTCAAAAAGTTTTCGTCGCAAAGAACGGGGTGGCAATGCTTACGAAGGTCGATACGGGCCTTCGAATGGAAGAGCAAATCCACATCGTCAACGGACTCCAGGCTAACGACACCCTGATCACCACCGGATTACTTCAATTGCGATCCGGGATGCCGGTCAACGTGACGGTTGATCGGTGAGGAGAGTCTCCCAAACGTATCCCGAAGAGGGCATCCCTGCATGACGCTTTCCTCCACATTCATCACTCGACCTGTCCTCGCCATGGTGTGCTCGATTCTGATCGTTCTCTTCGGCGCGATCGGATTCACCTTTCTTGGCGTTCGCGAGTATCCGGCAGTCGATCCTCCGGTCATCACCGTCTCCACGAGCTACACCGGCGCAAATGCGGATGTGATTGAATCCCAGATTACCGAGCCGTTGGAAGAGTCGATCAACGGTATTGCGGGGATTCGGACCTTGACTTCTTCGAGCAGCGACGGCCGGAGCAACATCACGGTGGAGTTCGAGCTCGGCGTCGAAATGGAGACCGCGGCGAACGATGTCCGCGACAGAGTTTCACGAGCGCGCCGGAATCTGCCTCCCGATGTCGATCCCCCCATCGTCACGAAACAGGATGCGGATGCCAGTCCCATCATGGTTATCACACTTCAGAGCGACTCCAGAAAATTGCTTGACATGAGCGACCTTGCGAACAACATTTTCAAGGAGCGCCTGCAAACCGTTCCTGGTGTCGCGGAAGTCCGGATTTGGGGCGAGAAGCGATACGCCATGCGGCTCTGGATGGATCCTTCACGTCTTGCAGCGTTTCGCCTGACGCCCTCTGATGTCGTCAGCGCCCTGAACAGAGAGAATGTCGAACTCCCCTCCGGCAGGATCGAAGGACACACTACCGAGCTGACGATCCGAACGCTCGGTCGATTGAAAGAAGCCCGCGAATTCAATTCTCTCATCATCAAGGAGGATGGCGGGCGTGTGATACGGTTCGAAGATGTCGGATATGCGATTCTCGGGGAAGAGAACGAACGAACCGTCATGAGAGGGGTTGGCGGCGTGCCGATGGTCGGCGTGGTCATTACTCCGCAGCCGGGGGCCAATCACATCGCCATTGCGGATGAAATCTACAAGCGCATCGCACAAATCAAGAAAGACCTCCCAGCCGACTTGATCGTCGAGCCGGCGATGGACGTGACGAAGTCGATTCGAAAGGCCATCATCGAAGTTGAAGAGACGATCTTCATTGCGTTCGCACTGGTTGTGCTTGTTATTTTCTTCTTTCTCCGTGACTGGCGCACAACCCTCATTCCCGTCATCGCCATTCCCATCTCGTTGATCGGTGCATTCTTCATCATGTATCTGGCGAATTTCTCGATCAACATTCTCACACTCCTCGGTATCGTTCTCGCAACAGGACTCGTTGTCGATGACGCCATCGTCGTCTTGGAAAACATTTACCAGAAGATCGAACGCGGCATGAAACCGATGGATGCCGGCCATAAAGGATCGAAAGAGATCTTCTTTGCCATCATCTCCACTACCGTCACGCTTGCGGCCGTATTTCTGCCGGTCATTTTTCTTCAGGGCCTCGTGGGGAGACTGTTTCGTGAATTTGGAATCGTCGTTGCCGGGGCAGTACTGATCTCCGCGTTTATTTCTCTTACGTTGACTCCGATGATGAGTGCCCGACTCCTCCGGAGAGCCGAAGAGGAGAACTGGCTGTACCGCAAGACCGAACCGTTCTTCACGGCCCTCATTTCAAACTATAACCGTTCACTGAAACGGTTCATGGAGAAGCGTTGGCTCGCCATCGTTATCATGGTTGCCTCGATAGCGATCATCTTTGGCATCGGTGCGTTTCTCCCTTCGGAACTGGCCCCACTGGAGGATCGCTCACGGCTCCAGGTTCAAAACACGGCACCGGAGGGGACTTCGTTTGAATTCATGGACGCCTACATGAACAAATTGCTCCACGCGGTGGAGACATCTCTCCCGGAAGCCCGGGGACTTCTCGCCGTGACGGCCCCTGGATTTGGATCGAGCTCAGTGAATAGTGGATTCTTGAGAGTCTCGCTGGTTGAGCCCGCGGACCGCGATCGTTCTCAGCAACAAATAGCCGACGACCTTACTCGAATGACCCAACAGTTTTCCGAAGCGAGGGCCTTCATCACGCAGGAACAGACTATCGGTGTAGGGCGTCGTGGCGGTCTACCGGTGCAGTACGTGATTCAGGCGCCCGATTTTGAGAAGCTGAAGTATGTGCTCCCAAAATTCCTGGAGGAAGTTCGACAGCATCCGGCATTCCAGGTTGCGGACGTGAATTTGAGATTCAACAAACCGGAATTGCACTTGTCGATCGATAGGGAGAAAGCCAAAAGCCTGGGCGCCACCATGATGGATGTCGCCCAGACTCTGCAACTGTACTTCAGCGGTCAACGAATGGGATACTTTATCTTGAATGGGAAACAGTATCAGATCATCGGTCTGGCGACAAGGGACAACCGCGATGAGCCGTTGGATCTGAAATCGTTGTATGTGAGGAACAGCCAGGGCGAGCTTATTCAGATGGACAACATCGTTCGGCTTGCCGAGCGCAGCGCATCTCCGCAACTCTATCGGTACGATCGCTATGTTGCGGCGACGGTGTCGGCCGGGCTCTCGCGGGGAGTGACGCTGGGTCAGGGAATCGAAGCGATGGATGAGATCTCGAAGAAGGTGCTCGATGAATCGTTCCACACTGCACTCTCGGGCGCATCGAAGGACTACGCGGAGAGCTCCTCAAGCCTGGTGTTTGCCTTCCTCTTGGCGCTCGTGCTGATCTACCTGGTGCTCGCCGCTCAGTTCGAAAGCTTCCGCGATCCGTTTATTATCATGCTCACTGTCCCGCTGGCGCTCGCCGGCGCCGTGCTCTCTCTCTGGTTGTTTGGTCAAACACTGAACATCTTCAGCCAGATCGGGGTCATTGCGCTGATCGGCATCGTCACGAAGAACGGGATCCTGATCGTCGAGTTCGGCAATCAACGCCAGGTGGCGGGATTGAGAATCAAGGAAGCAGTGATCGAGGCGGCCACCCTGCGGCTTCGGCCAATCCTGATGACAAGCCTGGCAACGGTGCTCGGTGCGCTCCCTATCGCGTTGGCGCTTGGCGCGAGTGCACAGAGTCGTGTTTCCCTCGGTATCGTCATCATCGGCGGCTTGCTCTTTTCTTTGGCGCTCACGCTCTACGTTGTTCCCGCACTCTACGCATACCTTTCGACGGAAAAGCGGAAACCCGAAAACGGGAGAGGAGAAAAGGGAGAGATCATGCTGGTCGAGGAAGAGGTTGTCGCGAAATAGAGTGCCATCGGCACAATGATTTCTTGAGGCGACGTACGATTTGCAGGAGTGCGTCGCTTTTGTGTTTACGCTCCACGGTTTGTTGACTAAGCATCCCGAGTTTTCTATATTGGCACACCGTATTACGCCGCAAGAAAGAAAGCACCTATGAGCACAGACAGACTAGCGCACCTGCAAGCACTGCGCGAAAGAGCGCTCGAAGGGGGCGGAAGAAGTAGGATCGACGAGCAGCACAAGAAGGGGAAACTTACTGCCAGGGAGCGGATTGACCTCCTGCTCGATGAGGGGAGCTTCGAAGAGATCGGAATGTTTGTCCTCCATCGATCCTCCGATTTCGGACTGGACAAACAGAGATATCTGGGAGACGGTGTTGTCACGGGCTATGGACGGATCAATGGCCGGCAGGTGTTGGTCTTCAGTCAGGATTTCACCGTGTTCGGAGGTTCCCTCTCCGGAGCTCACGCGGAGAAGATCTGCAAGATTATGGATCTCGCCATGAAGTTAGGTGTCCCTGTGATCGGCCTGAACGATTCAGGTGGAGCTCGAATTCAGGAAGGCGTCGTGAGTCTTGGTGGGTATGCCGATATCTTTCTTCGCAATACTCTTGCATCCGGCGTCGTCCCGCAAATCTCGGCAATCCTGGGGCCTTGCGCCGGGGGGGCCGTCTATTCTCCGGCCATCACGGATTTTGTGTTTATGGTGCGCAACTCGAGTTACATGTTCGTCACCGGCCCGAACGTGGTAAAGACCGTCACGCACGAAGAGGTAACCTTCGAGGAGCTGGGGGGCGCAGTGACGCACGCTTCGAAAAGCGGGGTTGCCCACTTTGCAGTCGAGAATGAGGCGGAATGTCTGCAGGGAATCAAGAAGCTGCTCAGCTTCATCCCTTCGAACAACAGAGAAGATCCTCCCTTCACGGAATGCACAGATGATCCGCAACGGAAAGAGGAGAGCCTCAACACCATCGTTCCGGAGAATCCGAACAAGCCGTACGACATGAAGGAGGTCATTAAACGAATCTGTGATCACGGCGAGTTATTCGAAGTCCACGAGCTCTATGCCCCGAACCTGATTGTTGGATTTGCAAGGTTGGGAGGGTATTCGGTCGGTGTCGTTGCGAATCAACCCTCCGTGTTGGCGGGCGTACTCGACATCGATTCGTCCATCAAAGGTGCGCGCTTCGTCCGATTCTGTGATGCGTTCAACATCCCTCTTGTCGTCTTCGAAGATGTCCCGGGGTTTCTTCCGGGAACCGATCAGGAGTGGCGCGGCATCATCAAGCATGGGGCAAAGCTGCTCTACGCGTTTTGTGAAGCGACCGTCCCCCGACTAACCGTGATCACCAGGAAAGCGTACGGCGGTGCGTATGACGTGATGAACTCAAAGCATATCAGAGGAGACATGAACTTCGCCTGGCCTTCGGCGGAAATCGCGGTGATGGGTCCGAAGGGCGCAGTCGAAATCATCTTTCGGAAGGAAATCGAAAATGCGCCGGACAAAGAGCAATCCGTTGAACAAAAAGTGACCGAGTACCGCGAGAAATTTGCGAACCCCTACATCGCGGCAGAGAGAGGATACATCGATGAAGTGATCGCCCCGAGCGAAACGCGGCCAAAGTTGATCAACGCCCTCCGGCTTCTCGAGAACAAGGTCGATATGAATCCGAAGAAGAAGCATGGCAACATCCCACTCTAGCTCGAGCAACTCCGACGTCATCATCGGCGCCCGGCTGTCGATCATCACAAACCGCGAATCTTCGCTTGATTTTCAAGACGCGGCGGCGTATCTTGAACCCGATTCTTTTTCATCTCACCACATTGTCGGGGCTTAATGCAGAGAGCACTTCTGGGATGTGCCTGTCTATTGCTGATGAGCTGTTCTTCAGGAAAGTCGACGCGCACCGAGGAACTCCTTGCGCGCATTGAAGAAGTCTCCCGCACATCTCCAGCCGCCCCGCAAGGATCGAAGCCGGAACAACCGGAAGGTCCTCAGAATACGATTCCTGCTGCTACGGTCCGACACCCCCCCCCGGCAACTCAAGTAAGAGATACCACGAAACTCCGTACGGCAGCCGCTCCCTCCGAATCGCTCGATGAGGAAGCGGCAATGATTGCCGAAAAGCTCGAGTCGGCACGCCAACACTATCTCGCGGCCCTCGACGCTCAGGAGACGAAAGACTCTACTTTGTCCGAGCGCGAATTTGAGCGAGCGATCGATGTCCTGAACGAGCTCAGCTATTTCCCCGATATCGAGTCAAACAAAGACTTCACCGACCTTAGCCGGAGCGTTATCGAAGATTACGAGAAATACATCGCGGTAATCAACACTCTGGGACCGGAGGCTTCCGTCTTTGCCTTGCGAGAAAAACTCAATCTCGCCATCGAGAACAACAATGTCGGCAAGATCGAGATCCCCAAAGGCGATATTGCCGGTACCCAGGTGGCATTGCCCTTCAATGACTATGTCGAGCGTGCTATCAGCTTCTTTATGAATAGAGGCCGAGAACATTTTGAACGATGGCTCTATCTTTCCGGTAAGTACTTTCCCTTGATGCAGAAGATCTTTCAAGAAGAGGGAATCCCCGAAGAGCTTGTCTATCTCTCGATGCCCGAAAGCGGCCTCCGACCCGATGCTCGTTCATGGGCGAGGGCCGTCGGACTCTGGCAATTCGTCAAAGGGACAGGCAGCCTCTATGGACTACGGGCGAATTGGTGGTACGATGAAAGGAGAGATTTCGAAAAATCTACTCGCGCCGCGGCAAGGCACATGAAGGACCTCTATGTGGAACTCGGAGACTGGCACCTTGTTCTCGCAGCGTACAACTCCGGAGCGGGCAGAGTCTATCGGGCAATCCGCAGAAGTGGTTCCACTGACTATTGGACGATGAGAAAACACCTCCCGCGGGAGACGAGGAACTACGTTCCACAGTACATCGCAGTGGTTCGGATGGGTATGGACCCGACATCGTATGGCTTCGCGGTACCGGAAATCGCCGACACGTTACGGTACGATGTTGTCGAGATCGATGATTGTGTCGACCTGAAAGTGCTGGCAAGATGTGCGGACACGGACGTGGGAACTCTTCGGGAGCTCAATCCGGAGTTGTTGCAGTGGTGCACTCCCCCCGGCGTGACGGGGTATCGGCTGAGGATCCCGCAGGGGACGAAGGAGACGTTTGCCCAAAGCTACGCGAATATCCCCGACGATCAAAAAACGGATTGGGCCTTTCACAAAGTGAAGCGGGGAGAAACATTGTCCACGATTGCAAAGAAATACAGGCTTAGTACGGGTCTGTTGAAAGATGCAAACAGGTTGAAGAGCGAGAGGCTCAAGGTGGGAAGCTCGTTGGCCATCCCCGTTCCTCCCGAAGTTCTTGCCAATTCGAAAGTACCGTTCAACTACGAGCCTGAGGTACGAAATGTCAGGTTTGGGAAAGGGAAAGAGGCGGCACTCGCCGAGGCCAAAGTTGATGCCACCCGGCCGACGCGGAGCTCCGGCAGACGGACGAGCTCCTCCACTGGAAGAGCCCAGTTGACATACTCGGTGAAGCGTGGGGACACCATCGGGCACATCGCGGAGTGGTACGGTGTGCGGGCAAGCGACATTCGTAATTGGAATAACATCGCCTATGGGAGCCACATCCGGACGGGGGAAGAACTCGTCGTTTGGGTCGAATCATCAAAGGCTCCGCTCCTGAGCAAGATCGATGAAATGTCGTTCGAGGAGAAAGAGGGGGTAAAACGAGGAGAGGGTTCCGACGGTTCGTCAAGCGCTTCGCGTAAGTCGGCAGACTCGCGCGAGTTGACAAGGGGATGGATTCAGTACACGGTTCGTTCCGGTGATGCCCTGGAGAAGATCGCGCGGGGCAATGGGGTAAGCGTGAACGACCTCCGGCTGTGGAACGGTCTGCGCGGCAGCAAAATCGTCGCAGGTCAAGTACTGGAGATCTACAATGAGCCCGAGGAACGAACGAAGATCATCACGCCTCCCGCGATCACGGCTGACCCGCAGGAGGAGAGAAGATCAAAGAGCAGTGCGACCAAGGAACAGGTCCACCGTGTTAAACGAGGCGAAACGATTTACGACATCGCCCGCTCGTATGGGATCAGTACCAAGGAGTTGATGGAGCACAACAACTTGAAATCCTCCAAGATTCTTGTCAATCAGAAGCTTAGAATTCCGTCTTCCACAAACTCATCTTCCATCAACCACCTCGACGACGATTTTCACGTTGCCCCGAAATTCCTCAGGGAAGTTTCAGCCGACGCTTGATCTGAAACGAAGTCGGTAATCGCAAACCGGCCTCCTCCAACACAGTTCCGCTTTCGATCAACTCCCGCGTCTTTCCGGTGAAGGTAAGCCCACCCCTGCTCAAAACGGCAACCCTCGTTGCATGCCGAAAGAAAAGCTCAAGATCGTGCGAGACGACGATGAATCCCCGACCCTCGTTCAGAAGGTGCGTGACCATCTGATCGAGAACGGATCGCTCGATCTGCGACAGCCCGGCAGTCGGTTCGTCGAAAGCCAGAAAGGTCGTTCCCGCTGCAAGGGCGCCGGCTACGGTGACAAGCTTTCGCTGAGCTTGCGGTAAGTCATAAGGGTGATGGCTGGCAACTGATTGAAGGTTGCAGAGAGCGAGCGCCTTTTCGGTCAGCTCTCGCGCATTGGCTCGCCGGAGATTTGTCGGGGAGAACGCCACCTCCTCGCGAACGGTGGAAGCGAAAATCTGGTCGGCTGGATTCTGAAACGTGACCGAGATGTGGCCGGCAAGAAGGGGAGTGGCGTGATGGCGCGTATCGAGCTCTCCAATGGATATCGATCCGTGCGTCGGCTTCAGCAGTCCGTTGAGAAGTTTCAGGAGGGTGCTCTTGCCCGCGCCGTTCTGGCCGACCAGGAGAAGAAACTCACCGCTCTCAATCGCGAAAGACAGATCGCGTAGCACATCCGGACCCCCGGGGTACGAGAAACTCACGTTCTTCGACTCAATCCTCATATCGTCTCCATGGCCTTCAATATCGCTTCGGTTGCCTCGGGCCCCTGTGAGACTTTCACTGTTCGAATGAGCTCCTTCCATTGGTGCGAGGGAAGAATAGACTCGAAGGAGTCGATGTGATCGAGAAGCCCTTTTCGATCCCCCGAAAATACCATCCTTCCCTTCTCGAGCACGACGATCACATCCGCGACAGCAAGTGCGAACTCCATGTGTGTATCGGTGAAGAGTATCGTCGATCTTTCCTTGATCCCCTTAAAGAGGTCACTGAGCCTGTCTTGTGCAACATAGTCGAGTGCAGTGAGCGGCTCATCGAGCAACAAGACATCCGGTTCGGCGATGAGAATGGTGGCAAGGGCCACGCGCTGTGTCTCCCCGCCGGAGAGTGTCGTCGGCTTTCTCTCGGCAAGGTGGTCGATTCCGAGGTGCCGGAGGAGAGAAAGAATCGAATCGTCAGTCGACGAATCCCACCTCCCGAGATTCTCAAGCGTGAACCGGATCTCGTCAAGGACCGTCTCGCGAACACCTGAAATCTGGACATACGGATCTTGTAAGGCGTAGGCTATCTTTGGAAACTGAATTTCTTCCGGGAGTGGAGCGTAAGATTCATCACCGATGACAATCTTGCCTGAGGCAAATCCACTTGCGTGATGCTTGTGCAGAATGCCGGAGATCGATTGCAGGAGTGTGGTTTTGCCGGCCGATGTCGGTCCGAGGAGTGCACAACATTGTCCCTTCGGAACCGCCAGAGAAATATCTGCGAGCGCTGGTGTCACCTGTCCGGGATATTGATAAGAAAACGATTCCAGAATTACGCGATGAGCCAATTCAAAATCCTCAGGATGATCAAGGCAATTGAGAGAAGGATAAGGCTCATGGTGAGCAGAGAGGTGTCGCTTCGCCTATTTTCGAAAACCGGCATCTGTCCCTGTCCGAGGAATCCTCGTAACTCAAGAGCCTGGCCGCGATCAATACTCTCTGAGATCGAGGAAAGGACGAGGGGGAAGAGGATCGAGACGAAGGCCCGGGCTCGCGACACCACGTTTGCACGCACGGGAGAGCCACGTGCTTCCTGCGCCGCGAAGATCTGATTGATCCTGTCGGGGAGTTGTTCGAGGAAATGGAGTGTAAGCAAAAGCACAAGACCGAGTTGCGGGGGAAATCCCGTTCCTTGCAAGAATCGAATGAACTCACGAATCGGAGTTGAGGCGAAAAACAGGAGGACAGAAAGCGACAAAAGGACTAACCGACAAGCTGTTCGCAGCCCGAACAGTGCGCCGGATTCGTGGAACCCGATTCCCCCAACAATCAGCAACACATCGCCGCCAGGTAGAAGAACTGCATTAAGGCTCACCACAATCAGAACGATGAGGGTGCTGTAACTCATAAACGCCACGATAGACCGGGCCGCCCGCTGCGATGTAGGTCTGAAGCCGGGAACAACATAGCGAAGCAAGATGGCGAGCAGGATAAGAGTTGCGTTTACAGGCCAATCGAGGGTAAACGCACACACCCAGAGGAAGAAGACTGAGGCGAGCTTTGACTTCAGATCGAGACGCATATCAGGGGGCGCCATTGTTCGAGGGAAGGTTCGACGCCCCGCTGAATCGAGATGTGATTCTCTTGGGAAGACTCCGAAGGAGAACAAAGACGACTGAATACGTGATCAACTTGTCGATTGGATCTGAGGCCAGACCCTGGTAGAACACGCTCTCGAGAAGATTGTTGCCGACCGATCGAAAGTAGAGGACAAGAAAATCAGTTCCTGCCAGGGTCACCCCGCTGAACAGATATGCAGAAATGGGGGCTGAACAGGCGGCGGCGATAACGCCTTGGAGAAGGCCGCCCACAACGACGAGATACCACTTCCTGAACCACCCCAGCCTCGCAACATACCCGGTGAAGAAACCGATCACGACCACAACAGGAATAAAGAACGCCATCGTAGGACTCCCCGTGGCGGAGGCAAGAAGGTTAGCAAAGGTCCCCGTGAGAATGCCTGCTATCGGGCCAACCAGGACGGCCGCGAGGACCGTGCCGATGGAGTCGAGATAGATAGGGATCTTGAGCGCCCCCGTTATCTGGCCAACAGTCAGGTTCAGGGCGATGCAGAAGGCGATGAGAGGGAGGGCGGCGTTCGATGTCTCTCTGGTGAATTGCGCACGCAAACTCATGGGAATTACCCAGGAGNNGGGACCTATTGCCTGGCTCTCAGCAGTGGTCCGGCGGCTTGAATGTTCCTACAGAGCTAAGGCGGCGGGATTTTCGACGATCTTCTTGAAGTCTTGGAGAAATCGGGCAGCCACCACCCCGTCGATGATCCTGTGATCCGCGGAAAGAGTAACCTTCATTCGATGGCCGACAGCGATCTGACCGTTCCTTACAACCGGTTTCTCAACAATCGCACCGACGGCAAGTATGGCTCCCTCCGGGGGATTGATGATCGCCACGAAATCTTCGACGCCAAACATCCCAAGATTGCTGATGGTGAAAGTTGCTCCAGCGTACTCGTCTGGTTTCAGCTTGCGAGCTCGCGCCCGATCCACAAGGTCCCGGAGATCGGCATTGATCGTTCCGATCCCCTTCTGTTCGCACCTTCGGACAACGGGCGTGACCAAACCCTCCTCGAGGGCAACTGCTACGCCGATATCCACATTGTGATATTGACGCGAGTGCTCGCCCAGAAATGTTGCGTTTACGCTTGGATGCTTCATCAAGGTACTTGCAGCCGCCTTGATCAAAATATCCGTGAAGCTGATCTTGGCACTGCCCGCATTGTTCAACTGATCGCGGAATGCGGTGACCGGCTCCATATCGATTTCCACCGTCACATAGAAATGAGGGGCGACCGACTTGCTCTCCGCCATCCGTTTCGCGATCGTTCTACGGATTGGAGACAAGAGGACGTCCTCCCACGATGCGGCTGCGTACGTTTGCGGGATCGACTGTTTCGTTGTGCCAGGAACTTCGGAGAGTGCCCCCTCTACATCACGCTTGATGACGCGGCCCTGCGGTCCGCTGCCGGCAATTCTCGTGAGATTGAGATTGTGTTCCGAGGCGAGTCGTCTGGCGAGCGGAGAAGCCTTTGTTCTTCCGTCAGTCGGTTGTTCGGAAGGAATGTCCGTTGGCGCCTCGGCACTCTTGCTCCGGGATTCGGCGATTGATGGCGATAACGCGGATTGTGCTTTCGCTCCTTCCAGAGCAGGAGCCGCTGATGCCGGGGGGAGGTCAACGAGAAGAGAGGAGATATTTTCTGTCGGGTCGCCGATGACGGCAATGAGGGCTCCGATCTTTGCCTTGCCTCCTTCAGGGACGATGATCTTCCGCAAGACGCCCGTATCATACGCTTCAAGCTCCATGTCAGCCTTGTCGGACTCGATCTCGACCAAGGTCTCCCCCTGCTTTATCTTCTCTCCCTCCTTCCGGAGCCATTTCAAGATGACACCTTCCTCCATCGTGTCGCTCAGCTTCGGCATCATTACCTTCGTGGCCATAGGCTCCTTCCGTCCTCAGTCGATATACAGGGCTCGCTTTACCGCGCGCGTGATCTTGTCGATACTCGGCAAAGAGTGAAGCTCAAGGATATGAGCGTAGGGGAGTGGAACATCCTCTTGGGTAACGCGTTCGACAGGTGCGTCAAGGTAGTCAAATGCCCTCGAGGTAACTTCGTGCGAGATTTGCGCCCCGACTCCTGCGAATGGCCATCCCTCCTCGACTACGACCAGGCGGTTCGTCTTCTTCACCGATCCGACAATCAACTCATAATCCATCGGCTTGATGGTTCGGGGATCGATGATCTCGATGCTCACTCCAAGATCCTTCTCAAGGGCTTCGACCGCCTTCCAGACGACGTGAGCCAGAATCTTCGACCACGAGACGATCGTGACGTCGGTTCCCTTCTTTTTCACTTCTCCGATGCCAAGCGGAATGGTATACTCGCCCTCCGGGATTTCTCCCTTGTCGCCGTACATGACTTCACTTTCGATGAAAACGATGGGATTATCGTCGCGGATGGCGGACTTCAGCAAACCTTTTGCATCCTTGCAGGTCGATGGCATGACGACCTTCAATCCGGGAAAATGAGCATAGATCGCCTCCAGCGCCTGAGAATGCGTTGCGCCGAGCCCATGGGCGGCTCCACCCGGACCCCGGAATACGATGGGGACGTGAAAATGTCCACCGGACATCGAAAGCATCTTTGCCGCGTGATTGACGATCTGGTCGAACGCAACCAGAGAGAAGTTCCAGGTCATGAACTCAACGATGGGCCGCAGGCCGGTCATCGCAGCTCCGATGCCGAGCCCGGCGAAACCGGCCTCCGCAATCGGCGTGTCGAGCACGCGCATGGCTCCCCACTTCGCCAGAAGTCCCTGGCTGACCTTGTATGCGCCATTATACTCGGCGACTTCCTCCCCCATCAGGAAGACACGCTCATCCCGAGCCATCTCCTCGTCCATCGCTTGATTGAGCGCCTCCCGGAGGCTAACGATAGGCATCTCTCTTAGTCTCCGATCGATTCGTAGTAGACGTCTTTATAAAGGTCTTCAACCGGCGGCTCAGGGCTGCTCTCCGCGAACTCCACACACTCTTCGACGATCCTCTTGATACGCCTCTCGGCTTCATCGAAATATTCATCGCCTGCAATCTCCTCGGCTTTCAGAATGTCACCGAAAACCGTTATCGGATCGTACTTCTTCTGCTCTTCAACTTCTTCCTTCGATCGGTAGTGTCCGTGGATGGGATCGGACATAGAGTGGCCCCGGTACCGATACGTCCGGATTTCAAGGAGGCTTGGCTCATAGGTTGCGCGTGCATGTTCAACGGCAGACTTCACCTTCTGGTACACTTCCATAATGTTGAAGCCATTGACCACTTCGTTCCGCATGCCGTAGGCAAGGGCCTTCTTGTTCAATTCCTCGACTGCCGAAGAACGGTCAACGGCTGTCCCCATTCCATATCGATTATTTTCAATGATGTAGATGACGGGGAGCTTCCAGAGGGCGGCGAGATTGAGGGATTCGTGGAATGAGCCGATGTTCGTGGCTCCGTCGCCCATAAAGCAGAGGCATACCCTCTTTTCACCCCGATACTTCGAGGCAAATGCAGCTCCGGCTGCAATTGGGATCNNGGCGTGCCCGCCAAGGAAATTCGTCTCTCGGTCGAAAATATGCATCGACCCGCCTTTCCCTTTGGTCGTGCCGGTGTGCTTGCCAAGCAGTTCGGCCATGATAGCCTTCGGTGAAACACCCTTAGAAATTGCCTGACCATGGTCACGATATGCAGTAATAACGTAGTCGTCTGGGTTGATCGCTCCCTTTATGGCTCCCGTCGATACGGCCTCCTGGCCGTTGTAGAGGTGGCAGAATCCCATGATCTTGCCAAGTCCATAGAGCTGGGCACATTTCTCCTCAAAACGACGGATAAGGAGCATATCGTCATACCAGCCCAAGAGTGTGGAGCGGGACAAGCCCATCAGAACGGGTGAGGACTTGAGGGGGGCTACCGCCGCGACGCTACCGGTCATACGCTTCTTGCTCACAGAATAAGAGAGTTTGTGGTGGATCAGGCCAGAAAATGCGGATCGAATATACAAAGAAGTTGACCAAAATCAAAAATGACTATGTTGGGAAGCGACGAACATCGAAAGTCGGCGCCCGCGCACACAAACGCATTTGACACAAAAGTTCAACTGCAAACTCGAGTGGGAGTCCTTCGAGCTTCGACACGGCGCTGATAAGTGGACTACCTGCGATCGTCTGAAAATTCAATGAAGAGACCTGAAATGTAAAACGGCGATAGTTTGTGACTCTCAGTCTCAACTCGCTGTCGCCAATTGCGGAGTCACCGTGCGGCGTGAAAGCAGTGACTCGCTTTCCTGATCCTCCAACCGTATTCGCAGAAGAAGAGCCATCATCAAATCGTTCCCGCCGTGGACAAGATCTGACGAGGAGACTCAGACTACCGAGAGCAAAAGCCTTGCTCCCCTTGCATTGCTGGTTTCATTTCCCTACTATTAGCACGGGTTAGTTGGCCTTCCTTCTCTCTGCTGAAATCACCTTGTCGAGCGGAGAGCTCGTTCGTTCCACCAACCTTGAACTTAACTCGCTGACTCCGAGTACCTCGTTCGGTTTGTCATCAGAAGAGGGGAAAAGGAGATCGCTTGTTCTTTGCTCATTCCTAATCTGGGAATTGTTATCGATACGACTTGAGGGGATTGTTGGCGAACCACTTGGTCATTGCTCAAACACTATAGGTAGAAGAACATTATGTCAGATAGCAATCGCGACTTTTCAATCAGCAAGAGTCTCTCTCGAGGGGTCGTCCTGATCCACGCGGCCCTGCTTTGCGTTTCGCTCACCGTATGGTCGCAGCCCAAAAAATCCATCAAGCAGTACGTTCATGAAATCTGGACGACGGCAAACGGATTGCCTCAAAACTCCGCTTCCGAAATCGTCCAGACGAGGGACGGGTATTTGTGGTTTGCAACCCAAGAAGGGCTCGCGCGATTTGACGGCGTGCGGTTCACAGTCTTCGATCGGGCAAACACCGAGGCGCTGAAGCACTCATGGATCGTGCGCATGCTCGAAGACGGTGAGGCTGGCCTCTGGATTCGACCGGTCGGTTTCGCTCCGGGTCTGGCCCGCTACAAGGACGGGGAATTCAAGGCGTACACCGCAGCGGATGGTCTTCCGAGCAACCGTGTAATTTCATGGGGTGTCGCCAACAACGGCTCAATGTGGTTCACGACCGACCGTGGCCTGGGTCACTACAAGAATGGGTCGTTCACCAACTACTCGACCAAAGACGGACTTCCTAGCGACACGGTCTACGCGGTAACACCAGACCGCCAGGGTCGAACTTGGATCAGTACTCTTCGCGGCTTGGCACTATTTGCCGGAGGCAAATTCACAACCTTTCGGGCGGCGGAAGGATTCCCGGACACGCTGACAATCAGAATCAACGATACTCATACCGGGTACGAAGATTCCAAAGGGAGGGTCTGGTTCGTCACCCGAAGCCGCCTCTACGTGTACGCGAACGGGTCATTCACTTCATATACGACCAAGGACGGAATCTCAAGTTCGACCGTGAATTGGATCCACGAGGATCGAACAGGGGTCATTTGGTTTGCGACTCAGAAAGGCCTCGTCCGCTTTGAGAATGGGAGATTCAAATCGTACGAAGCTTCCGCGAATCGAAATGAGAACTTTGTTTTTGAGATTCGTGAAGACCACGAGGGGAGTCTCTGGCTGGCCACGGGCCAGGGCATCAAACGATTCGCGAACGGTACTTTCGAGCACTACACAAAGAGTGACGGACTCACGGACAACAGCGTTCAGCGAGTTTTCATCGACAAAGAACAGAGCATTTGGGTCAGCACATTCGGAGGAGGAGTCGATCGGTTCCGCGATGGCAAGTTCATCACCTATTCTCAGCGGACGGGATTGAGTTACGACAATATCCAGCCGGTTATCGAAGACACGAAGGGGGATCTTTGGGTCGGAACCTCTGATGGGGGTGTCAATCGGATTCGGGGTGGATCGATTCGGGTCTACGATACGAGGAATGGGCTTCCAAGCAATACTATTCAGACCCTGGGAGAAGACAAGCATGGGGGAGTCTGGATCGGAACAAACAGAGGAGCAGTTCGGATCGTGGGGGAGACCCTCACGAAATTCACAACAAAGAACGGCCTTCCTCTGGATGGCATCAATGCATCTCTCCAATTGAAATCGGGATCGTTTCTTGTCGCTTGCTTCAATCAGGTCATGAAGTACGAGAATGGGTCGTTTTCGTACTTCATTCCAAAAGACAGCTTACAAGGAGCCATTAGCTGGCTGGCGGAGGATTCGAAGGGAAATGTGTGGATCGGAACCTTCCAGCAGTCTTACAGATGGGAGAAGGGGATTCTCAAGAATATTTCAAGGGAACTGAATCTTACCGGCCGCTTTGAGAGTTTTTATGAGGATGGTGAAGGGGTTATCTGGCTTGGAGTCTCGAATACCGGTCTTCATCGATATAAGGATGGCAAGTACGATGTCATCACGCCCAGGCAAGGTTTGTTCGATTACACTGCGTTCACCATCCTCGAGGATCAATTTGGTTACCTCTGGATGTCGTGCAACAAAGGGGTGTATCGCGTAGCAAAGCAACAACTGAACGATGTTGCCGACGGCAAGTCAAGTTCCGTCGTATGCACGGTCTACGGCGAAGCAGACGGGATGGAAAGCAGGGAATGCAACGGAGGCTTCTTTCCCACCGGTTGGAAAAGGAAAGATGGAAGGATATGCTTTTCGACTGTGAAGGGTGTCGCGCTCGTCAATCCGGCAGACATCAAGCTTAATCCCATTCCTCCTCCGGTCGTGGTGGAGCGTTTTGTTGTGGAAGGTTCAGCACAAGCGACCAGTGGTCGGGTGATCGTCCCTCCGGGGAAAGACCGGTTCGAGTTTCACTATGCGGGGCTTTCTTTCATCGGAGGAAGCAAGGTACGTTACAAGTATAAATTGGATGGGCTGGACAAGGAGTGGGTGGATGTAGGGACTCGCCGCGACGCGTATTTCACAAACCTTTCCCCTGGAGAATACACCTTCAAGGTGGCGGCCGCGAACAGCGACGGAATCTGGAACGAGACCGGCGCATCCCTCAGTTTCGAATTGCGTCCGTTCTTCTATCAGACCTCCTGGTTTCTTGCGCTCGGAATCCTGGCGTTCCTCACGACGGGACCGTCGATCTTCTACCTTAGAACACGGGCGCTGAAGCGGAGGAGTGAGGAACTTGAGTCGCTCGTCAACCGTCGGACACGAGAGCTTCAACAAACACTCGATCACCTCAAGGAAACCCAGAACCAGTTGGTCCTCTCCGAGAAGATGGCCTCTCTTGGGCAACTGACCGCAGGCATCGCCCACGAAATCAAGAATCCGCTTAATTTCATCACCAATTTTGCGGTGTTGTCTCAAGACCTTACGAAGGAGCTCCGAGAAGAACTTGCCCACGAGAAGAAGCTCGTCGACGAACGGCGGGCGGCCGAGATCCAGGAGATTCTGGACAATCTTGAGCAGAACGTCACCAAGATCAACGATCATGGCAAGCGTGCCGACAGCATCGTCCGGGGGATGTTGCTTCACTCTCGAGGCAAACCGGGAGAACGGCAGGAAACCGATTTGAACGCGTTGCTTGCCGAATACACAAACCTTGCCTATCACGGCATGCGGGCGCAGGATCAATCGTTTAACATCAAGATTGAAACCGATTTTGATCCTTCCATCGGATCCGTCAGCATCGTGCCTCAGGACCTGAGCCGGGCGTTCTTGAACATCGTCAACAACGCGTGCTATTCCGCAAATGACAAACGAAAATCGGCCAGGGATGGGTTCAGTCCTATGGTGCGCGTGAGCGCCAAGAACAGTGGCGACGAAGTAGAAATCCGCATTCGTGATAACGGAAATGGAATCCCCCAAGAGGTTCGGGACAGAATCTTCAATCCCTTTTTCACGACAAAGCCTGCCGGTGCGGGAACGGGATTGGGTCTCTCGCTGACGTACGACATCATCGTGCAAGAGCACAAGGGGGAGATCAAGGTCGATACGAAGGAGGGGGAGTTTGCAGAATTCATCATCACCATTCCGAAGCACGCGCAGACGAATGGAGGGGTACAACGATGAAAGTCATGATTGTCGATGATGAAAAGGATGTCGAGATCCTGTTTCGTCAACAGTTTCGAAGAGAGATCAAGACCGGACAGATCGAGTTGTGTTATGCCTTTTCGGGTCAGGAGGCGCTCGAGTATCTGAACGGCAGCCAACCACCCGATGTGATCTGCATCCTCTCGGATATTAATATGCCTGGCATGACGGGACTTGAATTGCTGAAGATCGTCAAGACGAACTATCCGAATATCCGGGTTTCGATGATCACCGCGTACGGTGACGACTACAACTATCGAGCGGCCATGAGCACGGGGGCCGAGCACTATTTCACGAAGCCCATCGACTTTAGCCGAGTAAAGAAAGAGATCTTCAACTTCTCATAACATGTGAGCGCTCAGGATGCAGGAAAAAGGAAAACGATATGTCCCATAAGATTCTGGTGGTTGATGATGAACCGGATTTAGAGCTGTTGATCAAACAGAAGTTCCGGAAGCAGATTCGTGATAATGAGCTTCAGTTCGTGTTTGCCCAGAACGGAGTGCAGGCTCTGGAGAAGATTCGGCAGCATGACGACATCACCGTCGTGCTTTCAGATATCAACATGCCCGAGATGGACGGGCTGACATTGCTCCAGAAGCTCCACGAACTGAACAATCCCGTTCTGAAATCGGTCATCGTCTCCGCCTACGGCGATATCGATAATATCCGCACTGCCATGAACAGGGGAGCGTTCGACTTTCTGACGAAACCGATCGACTTCAACGATCTCGATATCACGGTCAAGAAAACGATGCAGCACCTCGAAGTGCTCAAGGATGCTCTCCGGTCTCATGACGAGCTTGTGGCCGTGCAACGAGACTTGAGCACGGCAACCCGCATTCAGCAGTCACTCCTTCCGCGCACGTTCCCACCGTTTCCTGATCGCCCGGAGGTCGACATCTACGCGGAGATGTTGACCGCGAAGGAGGTCGGCGGAGACTTCTACGATTTCTACTATATTGATGAAGACCGACTCGCGTTCGTCATCGGCGATGTCTCTGGAAAGGGGATCCCCGCTGCCATCTATATGGCTGTTTGTCGTACGCTCTTAAAAGCGATCGCACATCAAATCGTGCATCCGGGGGAGGTGCTTCGTAAAACGAATACACTTCTCATCCCGGATAGTGAAGACGCCACTTTCGTCACGGTGTTCTACGGCGTCATCAACATACACTCCGGAGAGATGCAGTACAGCAACGGTGGTCATTGTTCGCCTTACATCGTGAGAGCCTCCGGTCAAGTGGAGCAACTCCCCCTCACGGACGGCTTCATTCTTGGAAAGATTGATCATCTGGATTACGACGCAAAGAAAGCGCACTTAGAACAAGGGGACACTCTCTTTCTCTACACCGATGGAGTGATTGAAGCGATGGACTCGGACTCGAATCTGTACGAAGAAGACCGGCTATGGACGTATCTTCAGGCGACGAACGGATCTTCGATTCAAGACATCGTGAAAGGGAGCATTGCTGATCTCAAGAGATTTGCCGGCGACGCGCAGCAGTCGGATGACATTACCGTGCTCACTCTGCGCTATGCTGGCGTGAACGGCTCTTAGAAGTCCATTTGAGTTGTCATGACAAGAAGTGAAGGGCTTGGCTCTCGTGCCTGTGCCCGTTGCCCTGAAAGATTGGTGGTCGCGAATCAGAGCCGTTGCCTGGTTCTTGGCCACTCATGCCAGCGACGCCCCCCAGGTTGTCCCAGTCCTTACCCAGGCTTCTTTCCCACTACTGATAACAAGCTGTCAAGAAAAGCCATTTTTGAGAACTCTCCGGTTTCTCCCTCCTCGACGAACATAGATTAGTCCGGCTCCAAGCGGCATGCCATTGCTTTTCGGTGGCACGCCCGTTGCTGGCAATGCAAAGAACCCCCGATGTTGGTGCGCACCTTGATTCATTTCGATCTGGTCGCCATGCTCAGCATCAAGAAAATCCTCCCCTGGCTCTCCATTCGCAGCAAGCTCATCATTGCATTTGCAGGACTCTCGGTCGTACCCGTAGCCTTCGTTGGGCTTCACGGAATTTTCTCGAACGTCCAGATGATCAAACGGATTGCGTTCGAGAATCTGACCCACGATGTGCAGACGATGCGCGAGAAGGCATCTAACTTTCTTGCAAATGTCGATAGTGACATGCGCTTGATGAGGAACTCCTCTTACATGCGCCGACTTGTGAATTCTCTGGATCACTCATCCCGGGAGGAAGTGGCCCATGCACTCCGGCAAGCCAACGCCGAGCTCGTCGGGTTTGCGGAGACGAAGCAGATCTACTATCAGATCAGGATGTTGAGTGGAGAAGGGGATGAGCTGTTTCTAGTGGAACAAGACGGCACCACCGATAGCGATCACCGTTATCGAGTCGTTCCCGCGGCAGAACTTCGAGCCGGCCGTGAGATCTTCTACTTCTTGCTCGTCAGCGGCGTGAGCCTTGATCAGATCGCCTTCGCACCCGCCGAGCTGTTAGACGGAGCAAATGAGCGTGTTCCCGTCATCAGCTTCGCGCTTCGGTTGGCCGGCAAAGAGGGTGACGTGGGCATTCTGATCGCAAATGTGTTTGCCAAGGATCTGTTTCGTGTGATGGAGGCGAAACTACATTTTGACACGCAGGCAAGAGTAGCTCTGGTGAGCAGTGATGGGCACTATCTGTATCACTCTGAAAAAAAGAAGGATTGGAACAAGCTCCTTGCCGCCAGAGAAGAAGACAACCTGCATCATGACTATCCACCCGAGATTGCGGCCGGGATTCTTTCCCCTGATGAAGGTACGGTTGCGGAGGGTGTCGATGACATAATTTGCTATGCGCCTCTTTTTCTGTCATTGGCAAACGTCTCGGAGGAAGGAGAGAAGTCGGCTACCGCCTTGACATTTCACATTTTCGAAAGTGTTCCAAAAGACGTTGTGCTGGGGCCGGTGTATTCGTTCGCAGGAACGTTTGCCCTTTTCCTCATTCTGTTCCTTGTTACAGCCGTGGGCTTGGGGTTGGTTGCGACACAGCAGTTCACCAAGCCGATCGCCGCGTTGCAGGCCGGAGCCGACATCATTGCCAAAGGGAATTATGGACACCGCCTCCAGGTGGAGACGCACGATGAGATTGAGAAACTCGGCATGCAATTCAACTCCATGGCGCAGTCGCTGGAGGAGCATGAAAGCGAAATTGAGAAGCATCGACTGAAGCTCGAAGAAATGGTACAGCAACGAACGCGCGAGCTCACGGAGGAAAAGACCAAACTCCAGGCCGTGCTGGATAACGTACCCAGTGCATTCGTGTTGCTCGATAAGGACTACCGGATACAGACCGCAAGTGCCGCCTTTACGGCGGTCACGGGTTTTCACCTCGACGATGTGAGAGGAAAGGACTGCGCGACGATCTTCTGTGGGGACGGCTTCTGTCGACAATGCGTGTCGAGGCTCTCGATGCGCTCAGGCCAGATCGAGAGCCACATCGATGAAGTGACGGATCGAAAAGGGGGTGAGCGGTTTATCGAGCACGTTGCCATTCCAATGCGTGAGAACGAGGAGATCAATTCGATCCTCGAGATCATCACCGATATCACAAAGCGAAAGCAGTTCGAGCAACGGCTCATCCACACGGAACGGCTGGCAGCCGCCGGCGAGATGTCCGCCATCATCGCACACGAATTCAGGAATTCGCTTACCTCGATCAAGATGATTCTCCAACTCCAGAATGAGTCGAACAGGCGCAGCCTTACGGACCGGAGATCGCTCGGCGTGGCGCTCAACTCGATCTATCACATGGAACGGGTGGTGTCGGAGTTGCTCAACTTCGCCAGGCCCTCGCCCATGGAGTTTCGCACCGAAAACCTCTGTGACGTTATCGAAGAAAGCCTCAAGTTTGTTAAGCTGCAGCTGAATAAGAAGCGAATCCATTTGAGAAAGGCATTGGGCAAGAAATCCCTCGTAATGACTCTCGATGCGGCCCGGTTGAAAGAAGCGATCATGAATATCCTCCTGAATGCCATTCAGGCAATCGAGAGCAAACCCACACTGACGAGCAAGGAGGAGATTCTCGTCTCCATGGGGAGGATTCATCTTCGGAAGACTCTGCGCGAAGTTGTCTATGCTGAATCGAGCCGAGATCGTCGAGAAAAAGATGTGCCTTCCCGCAAGGAAACCGGTAGCCAGGAAGGGGAGGAGATCGTGCTGCGCACCGGAACGGAGTGCGTACTCATCAGCATTAGCGATACTGGTCCAGGCATCCCGAGAAACCTGGTGCCTCGGATCTTCGATCCTTTCTTCACGACGAAAACGAACGGGACCGGACTTGGCCTGCCCATGGTGAAGCAAACGATCAATGCTCACCGCGGTCTTGTTTCGTTGAGATCACAGAAGGGTCGGGGTACGACCTTCGAAATCTACCTCCCGTTCTTGAAGAGGACGTAGGCCTATGGAACCTGAAACAGTTTTGGTTGTCGATGACGATCCGAAGATTCTTTTTGCGTTCCGGCAAGTCCTGAAAAAGGAGGGCTTCAGGAGCCTTGTGGCCAGGGATGGAGAGGAAGCATTGAAGAAGATCTCGGAGAAGATGCCCGATTTGATTTTCATGGATATTACGATGCCACGACTCGACGGGCTCGAGGTTTTGAAGAAAGTCAAAGAGATCCGAGAATCCGCTCCGGTGGTCATCATTACCGGTTACGGCACGATGAAAACGGCCGTGAGAGCAGTGCAGCTAGGAGCGTTTGAGTATCTCACGAAGCCACTTGACCTCGCCAAGATACGTGATGTGACGCGAAGAGCCTTCGCCGTAACCCGAGGATCAATCGCATCCTCGGAGAGGCCTGTCTGCTTGAAGGCGGACATCGTAGATCGGTACGAGCTCGTCGGGAAGAGCACACGGATGCAAGAAATCTATAAACTCATCGGGTCCATTTCGACGACCCCGAACCACACATCGGTTCTCATCGTTGGTGAGAGCGGGACCGGTAAGGAGCTCGTCGCAAGAGCAGTCCACGCAAATAGCGCGAATGCCTCGGAACCCTTCGTGGCCATCAATTGCACCGTCCTCCCCGAGACATTGCTGGAATCGGAACTCTTCGGATATGAAAAAGGCGCATTCACGGGGGCGGGCCAGCGGAAACTTGGAAAGTTCGAAGTCGCCGGCCACGGCACGATCTTTCTTGATGAGGTCGGAAATCTCTCCGAGAGCTTTCAGCAGAAACTTCTCCGCGTTCTCCAGGAGAGGGAGTTCGAACGGCTGGGCGGCAACGACCCCATTCCGGTGAACGCACGATTTATCGCGGCGACCAATCGTGACATTGGAAGAGATGTGAAGAAAGGGAAATTCAGAGAGGACCTCTTCTTCCGACTGAATGTGGCGAAAGTACTGCTGCCGCCATTGCGCGAACGAAAAGAAGACATCGTCCTGCTTGCGAACTACTTTCTGCAGAAATATGGCGGGAGGCTGAAGAAACCGGTGAAAGGCTTTTCCGAGGGTGCGGTCGAAGTGCTGCAATCGAATTCCTACGCCGGCAATGTGCGAGAGCTGGAGAACATTGTTGAACGAGCCGTGATGCTCACAAAAGCCGAGGTCATCCTTCCGGAGGCGCTGGGGGATATCGGTTCATCTGAGTCTTGGCTTCAGGGTCTCCCACCAACGCACAGCACGCGCTTTCACGAGTCTCGAGCCCACGTGATCAAAACGTTCGAGCGTAATTTTCTCACGGAATTATTGGCAAGACATCGCGGCAACGTGACTGCTGCGGCCAAGGCCTCGAGAATGACGCGGCAGAATTTTCAGCGATTGATGGCAAAGCACAAGATCCGCGCAGAGGGCTTTAGAAGGTAATCTCCCCGATCCCAAAGTGCCAATTGATGCTTGACATCCTGCCAAGCATTTGTTGGCACTTTCGTCGTTTTCGCCCTCCCCCCCACACGCGTATATTCAAGATCTTCCCCGTTTTCCGACCTTTTCTTTGATTCAATGTTTGGCATGGCATTTGGATAGACGCCCAGTGCCAGGAGGGTTCTCTATGTCCCATCAATCCAGGGTCTTGGTCGTTGACGATGATGAGAATATTCTTTCCGCGTTCAAGCGCTTCTTCCAACGGGAGCAATGTACCATGATCGCGGCATCGACTGCTGCCGAGGCCTTAAAGTTGTGCGAGGAGGAATCCTTCGATTTGCTCATTGCCGATGTGCGGCTCAAGCTTGATTCGGGCGTCGCACTGTTTCTGCGGATCAAGGCAGCATATCCGAAGCTGCCGGTCATCGTCATTACCGGCTACCCGGAATCCATCACCGAGGAGGACGCGAAACGCTACGGGGCTGATTACTTCTTTCTGAAGCCGTTGGAACTGGAGAAGCTTCGCGCGGCCGTCAGAACGTGTCTGCATACTTTCGGCCCGGCCAGGAAGCGGGCTCTCTGAAAATCCTTAGACCAACACCTATCAATTGAACAAGAGGAGATCACCTTATGTCCATTCGAAGATTCAGTATGCAGTTGCTAATCCTGGTGGGAATATCCTTGTTGGTGGGAGGATCTACACGACCATCTTGGATGTCCGAGCAGCCGTTTGACCGACAGGCGGCAGACCAAGGTAAGCTTGTGTTTGAAACGTACGGCTGTTTCGTTTGCCACGGCAACGAGGGATCCGGTGGTGTCAAGAACAAAAACTCGGCAACGGGAGGAGTTGTCACTGCCCTCACGTATACATCGAGGGCTTTCAAGGATGTGGAATTGAAGGAACGGATCATCAAAGGTCCTTCGCCCGCGAAGAAAACAGATCCAAAGGGACCAACACCGCCTCTTTCGATGCCGGCATACCGAGGAATGATTTCAGATGCAGAGCTGACCGATCTCGTCGCATATATCCGCAGCCTCACTCCGGAGGAAGACGAAGAGCCGAAAGCTGCCGGCCAAGAGAGGCCGCCGGTGCCTGAATTCATGCTGGGGAATAACAACTGCCAGGTGTGCCATAGTCTGGTAACCGAAATGTTCAAAACCAATCCTCACCACGGCGCCCAGGTGACTCAAAAAGGAGAAGAAGAGGCTGCTGTTTGTTCGACTTGTCATGGGGATGGAAGAAGACATGCAGCGGGTTACGGCGATCTTGCGTCAATCGTACGATTTAGTAAGGAGGCATCAGGAAGTATCAACGAGAAGAATAATGTCTGTCTCCAGTGCCATGAGAAGGGAATGAGACTCCATTGGAAGGGGAGCGCACACGAATCGAAAAACCTCGCCTGCGTGGATTGTCACAAGATCATGGAGCCTGCGTCTCCTCAGAAGCTTTTCGCAAAGGTCAATGAGCTTGAGACGTGCTTTCAGTGTCATCAACAGCGGAGAGCGCAGTTACAGAGGTCCTCTCACATGCCGTTCCGTGAAGGGAAGATGAAGTGTACCGACTGCCACAATCCACACGGCACGGCAAATGAAAAGCTCCTGATAGAAGCAACGGTCAACGAGAACTGTTACAAGTGCCATGCGGATAAACGCGGGCCTTTCTTGTGGGAACATCCCCCCGTAGCCGAAAACTGCGCGAATTGCCACGAACCTCATGGCTCGAACCACGAAAAACTTCTTGTCGTGGATCGGCCAAGGTTATGTCAGCGGTGTCACATTGAGGCACGCCATCCAACGACACCTCAACTGGCAAGCACTCGTTTTGCCTTCAATCGTTCATGTCAGAATTGTCATTCCCAAATTCACGGCTCAAACAGCCCATCTGGAGTGAGATTTCATCGTTAATACAAGTCCGGACTCAATATGGAGATCACCTACATGCAGACGAAACATCTCATCGTTCTCATACTGNNTTTCAAATGCGAACGCCGAGTTCGGAGGACGACAGTTCAACGGCACGCTTGGCTCTTCAAAATTTACGGAATATCGGGATTTGCCCGGCGGACTCTTCGTGACAACGTTCTCACTCAATTTCAGGAGTGATGACTTTACAAACTTCTTCTCTCTCTGGGGATCGAATGTCGGACAACGGGACCAGAACTTCATGGGACAACTGGGAAAGCGAGGGAAATGGAAGATCGAGGTTGAGTGGGATCAAATTCCTCATGATTACACCACCGGCGCAAAAACGGTGTTCANNGATACGAACAATCCTCACAACTGATTTGAATCCTGCCGTAACCGGGGTGCAATTTGACACGGCGGGGGTAACGGGCATTATTCTCGGTTCAGCACGGGAAGTTGCCGTTGTTTCGCAGCGGGACAAGTCAAAAGCTGCGTTGAATTATTCACTTTCCGAAGAAATCGAATTCAAACTCCAGTACTCGAACGAGCGCAGGTCCGGAACGAAGTCCTACGGAGGGGCCTTCTCGTTTAACCCGGTCGAGCTTATTGAACCCACCGCCTATCGGACACAAGAAGCGAAGGCAAGCGTTGAGTACGCTGCGAAAGACTGGACCGCCCAGATAAGCTACTCGGCATCGTTGTTCGACAACAATGTTGACGTCATTGTCTGGGACAATCCATTCCGCGAGGTTGATGCGGTGGGAGCTGGCTCACGAGGAAGGATGGATCTGTATCCGAATAACACTGCTCAAAACGTTAGCTTCTCCGGTGCGATGAATCTTCCTTATGCAACCAGAATTACCGCAACAACCAGCTACGGCTGGCGTGGACAAAACGACAAATTCACCCCCTTTACGATCAATAGGGCTCTGGATACGATGAGGACCTATCCAGTTCTGCCCGCTATGAGTCTGAATGGAAAGGTCGGAACTACTCAAATCAACTTCTCAGTTGTGAATCGTTTCTACTCTTCCGTCTGGTTTGCTGCGCGCTACAGTTCGTTCGATTACAACAATCAAACTCCGAGCCTTCTTTTCCCGGGCTATGTAAGCACGGACAATAGCGTCAGCACAGTTCGGCGGCGTAACCTCGCCATTGGGTACAAGAGAGTGAATGCCGCGTTTGACGCAACACTCCGAGTAGTCAGTGATCTCTCGGCCAAGCTGGCATTCGAAAGGGAAGATTGGGATCGTGAACACCGAGATGCCGAAAAGACGGAAGAAAGTATCTACAAGGCATCGATCGACTACACACCGCTTTCATGGTTTCTTCTTCGCTCATCGTTCTCCGTTGGGGGGAAGAAGACTCCCCACTATGATGCTGAGGAAGTGGCAGAAGGAACATTTCCTCAAGGAGAACCCGCTGGGGCATTGGGGCAACTTCCGCAGTTGCGCAAATTCGATCTCGCGGCGCGCGACCGAAGCAGGGCTAGTATCCTCACGCAGATCACTCCACTGGACAATCTGTCGTTCACCGGTTCGTTTGGGCTCACCGATGACGCGTTTACAGAATCAAAGTATGGCGTGCTTTCGAACAAGTCCAATAACTTTTCGCTTGATATCGCCTTTAGTCCATCATACGATCTAAACTTGTTTGCAAACTATACAAGAGAAGATTTCACTTACGCTATGAAGTCGAGGCAGCGGGTTCCTGTTTCGGGGACGACGCCGGCGAATGACGCAGAGCTGAATGATTGGACCAGCGACATGAAGGATGCCGTGAACACGTTCGGATTGGCATTCTGGTGGTCGGCCGTGCCGGAAGAGATAGATGTTTCAATCGATTTCAGCCTTTCGGACGCAAAAGGGAGCGTTGCGACAATGGCGCTCGGCAATACTGCCGATTCTAAGTTTCTTGTAACCACCGCACAGAATTACCCCGACACCCGCAGCATCCTTCGGCAACTACGGGCCTCGATCTCGTACCGATTCACGCAGCAGTTTGTTCCGAGGTTGGAGTACCGTTTTGAAGGATATAGCGAGTCGTATTTCAACCAGGATGTGATGCAGCCTTACATGCTGCCGGTCGATCCGGCGACGTCTGGAGCGGTATTCCTTGGTGGGAGACAGCCGGGGTACTCTGCACACATCCTCTATCTTGTTCTTTCCTACAGTTTCTAAACACTATTGGAGGAATGTCCAATGAACAAACTCATTGCTGCAACCCTCGTTATGACGATTGGAATGTTATGCAGCAGTACGCTCTTTGCAGGCGACATCAAGGGAAAGGTGAAAGCGACGGGAGCGAAAAACAGCGGTAACGCTGTGGTCTACGTTGAAAAAATACCCGGAAGGACCTTTGATCCGCCCAAAGAGCCGGCGATCATGGATCAGAAGAATCTCGTGTTTCTCCCGCATGTCCTTCCAGTGGTGGCAGGGACGACCGTAAAGTATTTGAACAGCGACGACGTCCTACATAATGTCTTTACTCCTGACAAGTGCGCCGACAAATTCAATCTTGGTACATGGCCAAAGGGTCAAGTGCGTTCCTTCACCTTCAAGAACGTCGGTTGTGTTTCGGTGATGCTCTGCAATGTACATCCCGAGATGGAGGCATTCGTTGTCGTCCTGGAGAATCCGTACTACGCCGTCAGCGCGAAGGACGGGAGCTACGAGATCAAGAATGTTCCGGCAGGCAAATACACGTTGAAGATATGGCATGAGAAGCTCAAGGGGCAGTCTCAGGAGATCACGGTCACGGAGTCTGGTGGAGTTGCCGCGCATTTTGAGCTTGCGAAATAGCATGATCTCCTTCTAATACTCTCCCGTGCGTGGTAGCGACCTGTTTATCAAGAGTCGTCCACGTCGGGAGTTTTCTTGTGCAATGAATTGCATGGACAGGTCTGTCCGTAGAGAGTTTCATGAATGCTGTTGGACTCAAGCTTCCTCTGGTTCTCAGTGCTATTGTGCTCATCGGGGCGACGATCCTTCTTGCTTTCCACTCGGCAGGAGACCGCACGCAGCCGATAGCCTTCAACCACAAGAAACATGCTGAGAACAACGTTGATTGCCACGTATGCCACCGACACGTTTTAGAGTCGGAAAAAGCCGGCATGCCGGGCATCTCGGTATGTGCCCGATGCCACGAAGATGTAGTCCATGTCTCGCCCGAGAGGAAGAAGCTTCAGACGTATGTGAGCGCACAGATGGAGATTCCGTGGAAGACGGTTTACGATGTACCCCAACATGTCTTGTTTTCACACAAGCGCCACGTGGTTGCGGGGAAGCTGGGGTGTCCGGAATGTCACGGCGAAGTGTCGGGCATGTCTTCGCCTTTCACTGAACCACTTACGGATCTCGGTATGGATGCGTGCGTCGATTGTCACCGAACATTGTACAAGAACCCCCATGAGTGTCTACACTGCCACCGGTAATCCGTTGAAGTCGTGGTCATGAACCTGAAGCGAAGAGAGTTCCTCAAATATGTTGGAGTGGCAACAGCTTCGACTGCAGGCGCGGGTTGGCTCCTTCAATCGGGGTCGCGCTCGGGATCGAAGAGCGAGGCTGCACTTTTCGATTCGAAACCCACGGGTCCGGGAGTGGAGCGCTGGGTTCCCTCTGTCTGTCGATTGTGCCCTGGAGGGTGTGGCATTCGTGTTCGATTGGTGAATGACGTTCCTGTCAGGATCGAAGGGAATCCCCTTTTTCCTACGAGTCGAGGCGGACTCTGCCCCACGGGTCAAGCAGGTCTTCACATCCTCTATGCTCCTGATCGTATCAAGTCCCCTCTCAAGCGCACTGGAGATCGTGGTGCTGAGCATTGGCAAGCGATCTCCTGGGACGAGGCATTTGAAACAATCGTTGCAAAGCTCCGCGCTCTTCGTTCCTCAAATGCAGCTCAGAAGGTTGCGTTTCTCGATGGCGCAGCGCGAGGAGGGCTGAAGGAGATTATTCAACAGTTCTTGCTTGCGTACGGTACACCAAACTACATCGACACAACCCAGAAGCAAAATACCGTGCTTCCGTTCTACCTCATGCAGGGCACGTCTGCACCCCCCGTGTTCGACGTTGCGAACACGAACTATGTTCTGAGCTTTGGCTTCGACCTCTTAGAAGCGGAAGCAGCCCCGGTGTGGCAAGCCCGCATGTATGCCCGCTTGCGACAAGGGAAGAATGCCGCTCGTGGCAAGCTCATCGTAGTTGATCCTCGGTTTTCCATTACGGCCGCGAAAGCTGACAAATGGATCCCTATTCTTCCGGGCACTGAAGCTGCCCTGGCGCTCGGTTTTGCATATGTCCTGATTCAAGAAGAACTGTACGACCTCCCGTTTGTTCGACACCATACATTCGGATTCGACGACTGGAAGAGCCGAAGCGGAAGAACTCACTCCGGATTTCGATCACTTGTCTTGAAGCACTACTACCCTGAGGCTGTATCGACGATTACAGGAGTGCCCATTGAAGATATTTTTCGAATTGCTCGAGGCTTCGCTGCGCATCAACCGGGAGTGGCTCTCTGCGGGGAGAGAGCATATTCACACACAAACGGACTCTATACCCAGCTCGCGGTTCACAGTCTGAATGCACTGGTCGGCAATCTTGAGCGATCGGGCGGCGTCCTTCGAGTGACAAAGCCCCCCCTCGCCCATTTACCCGCGCCGGCGCTTGACAGAGTTGCGAGGTACGCCCTCAGGCAACCGAGAATCGACGATGGGGGAAGGTCGCGATTCCCGATGACGAAAGATGTTCCAGCGAGCATTCCCCAAAACATTCTGACGGCTCATCCCTACGATATCGAACTGCTCCTTCTCTACAACACCAATCCGGTGTTTGATTCACCCCCAACTTCCGAATGGAGGGAAGCGCTGAGCAAGGTGCCACTGATTGTCGCGATTGGATCGTTCTTCAACGAAACGACGGAGCTTGCAGACATTGTCTTGCCGGAATCAGTCTACCTCGAGTGCTGGGGGGGTGAATACGAAACACCGAACGTCCGAACCCCGCACTTTGGACTTCGACGCCCGGTTGTAGAGTCCGTCTACGACACGAAGCACACGGGAGACATCATCATCGCGCTCGCAAAGAAATATGGCCAGCCCCTTTCTGACGCCATTCCGTTTGGGGATTATCTTTCTGTGCTCAAACATGCCGTGCACGGAATCTTCACGTCAGGGCGAGGCACGATTGTGTCGGGAGCCTTCGAAGAGGAGATGATGGAGTACTTGAAGGAGCGAGGGTGGCGCTATCCGAGCCACAATACGTTCGATGAATTCTGGAGATCGCTTGCGGAAAACGGAGGGTGGTTTGAAGCGACAACTGCACCGCGACCCTTAGAACAGGCCTTTGCGACTCCATCGAGAAAATTCGAGTTCGCTTCCCAATTCCTGGAGAGAGCGCTCAAGCAATCGATTGGTGGCCCATCAGAGAGGGGGCGAGCCTTGGAGAGCGAAGTACCGCGACGGACTGAATCTTTTGAGGCACCAGCACACAGTGATGAAGCGACTTTGCCGCACTATGAAGAGCCGGCATTCCACGGCAATGAAGCCCTGTTCCCTTTCTACCTTGTCCCGTTTCGCATCAACACATTGATGAATGCTGACGCAATCAATACACCGGCTATGATGGAAATGGTTGGCTTTCGAAATTATCGACGGTGGAATTCCTGGGTTGAAATCAATCCTGAGACTGCAGCAAGAATCGGGGTCAGTGACGGGGACGTCGTCTGGGTGGAATCCGTTGTCGGGAAACTGAAGACCACGGCGAAAATCTTCGCCGGAGCTATGCCGGACGTCGTGAGCATCCCAATAGGCATGGGACGGAATGTCGGTCGTCTTACGAAGGGGCACGGCATCAACCCCATGAAGCTCCTCGCTCCGCGGCTTGATCCTCTGTCCGGCTTGTCTGCCATGCTTTCGACGAGAGTGAAGGTGTACAAGGCATGAACCGATTCACCATCATCGTTTTCATCCTCGTTTGTACCGATGCGCTCTCTGCTCAGCAGCATTCCGTCGTCAGTGAAACCGTGGGGAATTACTCAGGCATCCATCTGGGAATGCTAAGCAGGTCAGGATTGCGAAGCGGGTGGAATTCCATTCCCGACACGATGGGGGCCAGGAGTTCAGACTTCGTGCTGCTTGCAACGGTTCTCGTTCCCGTTGCCGGCGACATTACGGAATCCCCGACCTTTGCTCTCGGACTGGAGATCCCGTATCTCAGCAAACAATTCGTCCAACATTCCCGTCAAGCATCATCTCAGATTGGAATCGGCGATATCAACGTGGTCGGTAGATATGGCTTCACTTTCTATAAAGAGTCTGAAACGACCGGGCGACGACATGCTCTGAAGGGAAGAGCCGATCTCATCGGGAAGATCAAACTTCCTCATATCGAAGATGGGAGGATGAATGGTCAGGGAGATGTGGATCAAGTCCATCTACAGTTGGGAAGTGGTTCGGCGGACGGCGCTTTCGGTTTTGCCTTCTTGACTGAAACGGAAAACTATTTCATGGTGCACGGTCACGCGATGTACTGGCTGCACACGATGACGGAGGGAAAAAAGGCAGGAAATAGCCTGGACTATGAGCTTCTGCTACTCCTTGCAACGCTCCCGCTTCCTGTAGAACCGGTCGGGACGTTTCTCCCGGCACTCGGAATAAAGGGGATGCACCGCGCAAGAGACAAATCGGAGGGTGCGCTCATGGAAGACTCCGGCGGCGATGCACTCACCCTCTCGATCGGCATTCAATCGCTCTGGAACTATCTACCGGTATGGGGTACCTTCTTCATGGTTGAAGCGTCGTATCACAAGCCTGTCGTGCAGAGGGTGAATGGCGTGCAGATGGGGTACGGGTCTTCTTTCAGCATCGGAACGCGCATCTACATCAAATGAAAATCTAGGCGTCGACAATGACTCGCTGGGGAATGGTGATCGATCTTGATAAGTGCACGGGTTGCGGCGCGTGTATCATTGCCTGTAAAGAAGAGAACAACGTTCCGTACGTTTCGGCCGATGAAGCAGGGCAAGGTCGTGCACTGTCGTGGATGACCATCGTGTCGGAAGTGGTTGGTGAATATCCGAATGTTCGGGGAAAATACGTTCCTCGCTTGTGCATGCATTGTGACAATCCTCCGTGCACCAAGGTCTGCCCGGTGCGCGCGACCTATCTATCGGATGAGGGGATCGTAGCCCAAATCTACCCTCGGTGTATTGGGTGTCGATATTGCATGGCGGCATGTCCATACACGGTGAAAGTGTTCAACTGGTACGAACCAGAGTGGACCGAAGGAATGGATCGCGTGCATAATCCGGACGTTTCGCTCCGCACAAAAGGAGTTGTTGAGAAATGCACCTTCTGCCATCACCGGCTGCAAAAGGCACGGGAGAAAGTGCGGCTGGAGGGACGCGATTTTGTCGACGGCGAGTATACCACGGCATGCGCTGACGTGTGCCCGACGAAGGCAATCATGTTTGGCAACCTTGAAGATCCCAATAGTCAGGTATCTCATCTTGCCCGCAGCACAAGAGCGTTTCGCTTGCTCGAAGACCTCGGCACTGAGCCGAAGGTGTACTATCTGGCTGAAGGTGAGAAAAATGCTTGAAAGAGAATCAACGGCTGGGGGGACGTTTCTTGACAGGGCCCTTCTGAATCCCATCGAAGACACGAACAGAACATTTTACTACGTCGTTGGCGCACTCCTGCTTCTCTTTCTTGTGGCTGTTGGGATGTATGCACATCAGATTTGGTTTGGGCTGGGTGTCACAGGAATGAACCAACCTATGACCTGGGGTTTCTACATCGTCAACTTCGTTTTCTTCATCGGCATCAGCCACGCAGGCACACTGATTTCTGCCATTCTTCGCCTTTCCATGGCGGAGTGGCGCAGGCCTATCACGCGCATGGCAGAAGTGATTACTGCCATCGTCCTTGCCATCGGAGGTCTTCATCCGATCATCGACTTGGGAAGACCCGACCGCGTCATGAATGTCTTCACGGCCGGTCGACTACAGTCTCCATTGCTCTGGGACGTTGTCAGCATCAGCGCGTATTTCACGGCAAGCACTGTCTACCTGTACATTCCGCTTATTCCCGACATCGCTCTTCTTCGCGACCGCGGAGCCAAGCCTCAGTGGCTTTACGCATTTCTGGCGTGGGGCTGGCAAGGGACTCCGCATCAACACAAAGTGCTCGACCGTGCCATCAACATCTTAATGGTGATGGTAATTCCCATTGCTGTCTCCGTCCACACCGTCATTTCGTACATCTTTTCCATGACGCTGCAACCCGGATGGCACAGCACAATCTTCGGACCGTATTTTGTCGTTGGCGCGATCTTTTCAGGAATTGGTGCACTGCTTGTTGTGATGATCGTATTTCGCAAAGTATTCCATTTTGAGGCTTATCTCAAAGAGATTCATTTTGCCTACCTCGGGAATCTCTTGCTCCTCATGTCTCTCCTCTGGTTCTATTTCACATTTTCGGAATACCTCACGGGATTCTTTGGCCACGAGCCATTTGAGATGAAAGTGTTCTGGTACAAGTTCGTAGGTCCGTACGCGCCGTACTTCTGGGCAATGGTCGCCTGCAACTTCTTCATTCCGGTCGTGCTCTTGACTTTCAAAAAGCATCACACGATCCCCAAAGTACTCGTGTCGGCGATCGCAGTCATCATTGGGATGTGGCTGGAGAGACTCATTATCATCGTACCGACCCTGGCAAACACCCATCTCGCGGACCCGGTCGGCATCTACATTCCGTCACTGGTAGAATGGGGACTCTTCTTGGGAGGAATCGTTGCTTTTGTCCTCGGCTTTGTACTCTTCTCGAAATTCTTCCCGCTGATTTCTGTCTGGGAAATCCAGGAAGGACGAGAACGATCGGTCAAGGACGTGACAGAGCGGCTTCAGAGGTATCTCCCAGTTCATCAACAACATGCGTAAAAGGCTGATGAACAGAAAACGAATGTGTATGCAGGAAGCACGATGAACCAAAAGCTTATTCTTGCACTGCAAATTGCGTCGCTTGGGGCGATCTGGATACTCGTGACGTTCGTGGGAATATGGATTCTTAACCTCCTACAACTTTCGAATGATCTGCGTGATGTTCCCGATGCGACCCTCGCGATTAGTATCATCGCCGTTCCAGTGTTCGTGACCATTGCCGGTGTGCTCACCTATGTGTTTGTTGGTCTGCAAAAAGGAAAACGAAGCACATGAAACGTCTGCTACAATCTTGCTCGTTGGCGCCGGCTTATGTGTTGACTCTTGTCCTCGCCACAGCCTTCCCCTGTTTGTCGCGTCAGGAAATGCCCCTGCCCGAGAACCCGCTCGAAGGGCAAAAGCTCTTCAGCGAAAAAGGATGCGTTCGATGTCATTCCATCATGGGGAGAGGCGGCAAGATAGGATCCGATCTCGCGAAGACACAGGCAAATCACAGCCCGGCTGGAATCGTTGCCTTGATGTGGAATCATGCTGCCGACATGAGCAAAGCAATGGAGGTTTGGCAGAGNNTTTCTTTTCTCCATTGACTATTTCGACGAACCGGGCGACGTGGTCTGGGGGAAGGTCGTCTTTGAAAAAAGCGGATGTCGCAGATGTCACCAGGTTGGAGGAAACGGCGGGAAGATCGGGCCCGCCCTCGACAAGGTAAGCCGATTTGGCTCTCCGTTGTTTCTCGCGCAGGCCATGTGGAACCACGGAGTGGGCATGTCGCGCACGATGGAGCGGCTTGGACTCGCGCGACCGACGNNGGCTCTGAATTCGCGGATCT
Organism: Bacteroidota bacterium; assembly: GCA_003453835.1. Lineage (GTDB taxonomy): Bacteria > Bacteroidota > Ignavibacteria > UBA10030 > UBA10030 > UBA10030. The sequence goes on from DMMN01000174.1 coordinate 43,995, forward strand.
CCTCAAATATCTTCAGAGTATCAGCGCCGGCGATAACGACGAGATGAGTTTCATGGTCCCGGGAAGCCCGAAAAAAGGTGAACGATTGTTTCGCTCAAAAGGGTGTATCACCTGTCATGCAGTTGGGGAACAAAGGAAAGCAATTGGTCCCGATTTGACGAAGAAGCAATTTCGGCGAGGTGCGATTGCTATTGCAGGGAGTATGTGGAACCACGGATACCGAATGTGGCAAACAATGAAGCAGCGAGAAATTACTCCCCCACGGTTTGAAGGAAACGAGCTCGCTGATATTATCGCGTATCTCTACTTCCTTGAGTTCCAACAACGGGCGGGAGATCCGGTGCGCGGCAAAGATCTCGTCCAGAGTAAGGGGTGTATCAACTGTCATCTGATCGGTGGGCGAGGGGGAGCGAGTGGTCCCGACCTCGCGCGTTCCCAGCACTTCTCGAATGTTCTTACCATTGCCGCAAGGATGTGGAACCACAATCTTGATATGCAAAAACGCATGAGAGAATCGAACATCCCGTTTCCGCGCTTTGCCGAGCGGGAGATGACGGATCTGCTTTCCTATATCCGTTTCCAGGGAAAGTAAGAGGGACACAAGCTGACCATGAGAACGCACGCGTTCATCTACTCTTGGGATTACCGTCGGGTCGTAGCCGGTTGTCTCCTGCCTGTGCTTTTCGGGTGTGCAAAGTCGTGGCAATCCTATCAACAGGAGTATCAGTCGATTCTCTCGAAGCAAAGTTCTTCCGCAGAACAATCATCGCAAGTTGAAGGGTCCGATGAACAGACCTTCCCCCTGCAGAATGATGATCTGGGATTCAGTGATAATTGCACAAGCTGCCACAGAGGGGTAACAAATCCGGCAGTGAGAAGAGCAGAGCAACCCTTCACCAAGCATTCAGGGAGGTACCTCCAACAACATCCTCCGAAACAATTCGGCTGCAC